>JAZKEL010000031.1:3057-8321 GCA_040387075.1 Pseudomonadota bacterium | reverse complement strand
TTTCTGCCGGAAACAGGCAGCTCAGGCGGATACTCAGGTTTGGGTAACAGGGCAAGGCGGCTTTGATAACGTGCTATGGACGCTTGTAGCTTCTGAGCAATGTCTACCAGCGTTTTCTCTAATTTGCTTTGCTCATTCATCCCACGCAATTGTTGCAAGCGCCTGCGCAGTGGAAAGCGGTCTGCCAGCATGCACTGCGCCAATTGCTTCTCAAGCTGTGCGATCAGCCTTGGAGCATCCATTGCTTGTTTAGGTGGTGGCAGAGTTACAGGTGGTTTAGACAAGGCGGCAGCAGGAGAAAAGCGCAAAAAATTTGCAAGGCTGCGATTTTAACATGCCATGAAAGGCCGGCCGTTATTGCCTTATCGATATGCGTTGAATATTCACACTATTCAACTGCTGGGTAGGTGCTAATGCAGCTTGGTCCAATAGTCAGGCACATTGGCATTCGGCTTGACGCGTACCATGTCTACCCTTCTCAGGTTTTCCATAGCTTCGTCTACCGACACTTTGTTCTTATCAGCCTCGTGCACTGCCAACGGCTGGGCATATGCCTCCCATCTCGAATTCTCCTGGTAGCCGCGATCCCCCATGCACACCCTGAACACGCGGGCTTTGCGCCCGGCGTGTTCTAGTTTCTGGAACTCCAGTGTGGCGGGTGGCAATGCCAGGGCTGCTTTTTCGGTGATGCCATCGCATTCGTTCAGCGCGTGCGACAACGCTGAATCCTGTTCGATATCACGGGAAGAAATGGTGTCAGGTTCAAGCCAGATAATATAGGCCGCAAACAGTGCTGCCAGCACTACCAAGATGACGATCACCCAGCTTTTCATACGTGCTGTCATGCCTGTTTGCAAATGATGCTCCTGATAATTCCATTACTGGGGCGCTTCCAGCTGCATGCCCATTGCCAGCTTGAGTTTATTGGCGATGCTTTCGTCCAGCACGCTTAGCAAGGCGACTCTGTTGAGCGCCTCCATGCGCTTACCGTGATCTTCTTCGATCAGCCCAAGGTAGTATAACGCCTGGCTATGCTGGCTGTTCATGGTCACCACCTTGGTGAGTAACGCTTCTGCAGTATCGATATGCCTCAGGCCATATTCAGCCGCAGCCAGGTAGAACCAGGCCTCGCTACTGGCGGGTTCTTTCAGCGTCCACTCCTGTGCCACCTGGTGCAGCGCTGGCCAGTCTTCAGTCAGGAAAGGCTGAACAACGCGCATGAAATGAGGCCAGTTCTCCAGACTTTCAGCCCAGAATGGCAGACTGCTTTTGGTATGAACCGACTGCTCCGGCTGGTTCAGCAAGGCTTGCACCCACTCCACTGCGAGGTTGTAGTAATAGGCGTTACGACCGGGACTTTTGAGGGCGATCACACCCACCAGTTTGCCGGTGTTGTCGAACAAACCGCCGCCGCTATCGCCCGGCATGAAAGAACTGGAGGCCCGCACGATCACGCTGTCGTCCATGGCATACAAGCCTTTGACTATGCCGTAGGTCGTTGAGGGATGCGTCTGGAAGCTGGGATGACCGGTAGCATATACAGCTTGCCCATATTGAAGCGCTTTGCTGGCGCCCATCACGGCGATCGGGGCATCGAGGCCCTCTGTCTTGAGGATGCAAACATCATGATGCCAGTCGGGCTTGATGGCACTCACTGGATAGGCTTCGCCATTGACGGTAACGCTGATACTGCCGGCATCGGCTATCACATGGCAATTCGTCACGACCTGGTCCTGTGCGACCACGACACCGGAACCGACGCCATAAGCCCCGCTTTGCAGCATGACATGCACACGCACTACATACGTGTTGATTTTCTGTACCAGTTGGTCGGTGGGCTCGCCTGCCGTTTCTGCCATGACAGGCAGTGCAAGCGTGGTAGTCAATGTAACGTTAAGTAAAACAGCCAATAGCCTGGTCATGATAGTCTCCATCAGATCACTTCAATACCTGACTCCTCACTGCACATCTCCGGTAACGCACCTGCTATTGTTTTGAATCCATTTTAATTTCGCTTACGCCTAACTTATCAGCAACTTACATGCCAGACTTCTTGAATTCATAACGATTTCCCAACATGGCTGCCGGGTAGATGCCGGCAAGTAACAAATTAGAAACGATTCGTTGTCCGCAAATGACGTAGCATCGCCATTGCATCAATAGCACATTGTTTTTAATGAAGAAATGTAACGAGACGTAAAAAGGTGGTGAACTGTCGGCGGCAGGGTTGGAATTTTGGAAACATGCTGAATATGCACACTGTATGTGCGCATAGCCCGATCCGGGCTGGCGGAAATGGCTTGCGTATTTCGACTATTTCACAGCCGATAGGCTATGCCAGTCGAGAACAGTTGGGTGTGAAAATTGGTTTACTGGCGCGTCATTGATTCCATCAATGCCAGGCTGGACAAGTCATACGGCATGACAGCACCTACGCCATAAGCCTCGATATCCGATTCATCGAAGCTTGAAGCGACCAAGCCGAGTATATCGGCTAATTTTGCTAACAATTCCATCATAAACTCCTTAATAATCAATCTTGCAGGCCTTAGTGTGCATGCTGATTGTTACGGTTTTATGAGGGTTATACTTGAATAGGATTAAAAGCCGAATGCATCTTTCATGACATGGAATATGTAGTTCTGCTGCTGTACGCCATGAAAAAGATAAGCGCGCGGACCGCCGGCGAAAATCTCCACATCTTCGGCCGAATGGGTTTCGGCCGCCAGCGGCACCAGTGCATGCTGGTGGTAATCGGGGTCTTCCGTATCCACATCGCTTACGTCGCGCTCACGGCCTGGGCTGGCAGGTTGCGCAGCGACTGCGTCATTCGACAACCCAATATGATTGCCCTTGCCGTTAGCATAGGACAGCGTAGTGTAAGGTTTGCCATCGTCAGCCAGCGCATAACCCGGCTTGCCGGCGATCACCACTTTGCCCAAGATGGGATTGCCGCGCTGCGGATAGCCGCTGATAGTGAATGTGTGACTGTGATCCGCCGTGACGATGACTAAAGTGTCGTTAAGATCGACTTTTCCGAGCGCTGCCTGGACAGCATCGGAAAACGCAATGGTATCCGTAAGTGCGCGAAAGGCATTGCCTGCATGGTGGGCATGGTCGATACGCCCGCCCTCCACCATGAGGAAATAGCCTTTGCGGTTATTTTTCAGGATATCGATGGCCTTGCTTGTCATGTCGGCCAACGAAGGTTCGCCGCCTTTATCCTGCGGCCGGTCATGGTCGTATTGCATGTGCGAAGGCTCGAAAAGGCCGATCAGGCGATGCGTCTTCACCGGATCAATGGCATCGAACTGTTGCCGATTCCATACGTAACTGGCATTGAATTTCTGCGAGAACTCTTCAACCAGGTTGCGCCCGTCTTTACGTTCGCCATGTTTTTCCGGGTATTCAGGGTCGCTAATACCGAGCGGCAGGAATTTTGTGCGCCCGCCTCCTAAGACCACTTCCGGCCCGCTACCCGTTTTGCCGCCGTCAAAATTATCGATCAGCTGCGCCGCAATGTCTTTCACGTCGCTGCCCGGCGGCACATTACTATCGGCCTCCCAATCGCGCATAGAAGTATGCGCATAAGTCGCAGCCGGCGTTGCATGGGTAATACGCGTCGTCGTGACCACTCCCGTTGCCAGCCCATGCTGTTCAGCCAGTTCCAGTATCGTCGTCAGGCGATTGCGTTGGATGTTTTTGTTTTTCGTATCGCCGCTTTCCACTGCCTGGTTGACCGATAGCACGCCGTCATTGGTTTTCACGCCGGTGACCATCGCCGTCATGGTAGGTGCGGAATCCGGGGTCTGCTGGTTGGCGGAATAGGTTTTGGACATCGCGACGTACGGCAGTTTCTCGAATGCAAGCAGATTACCCTCACCGTCGCCGCTGCCTTTTTCTCCGCGTGCCTGACCCTGTAATATGCGCGCGGCCGTTACCGTCGAAACTCCCATGCCGTCGCCCACAAACAGGATGATGTTTTTTGCACGATGCGTATTCGGGACGACATTCCTGGCATCTTTCAATGCCTGCTGGCCTGCCTGGTACCAGTCGGAAGCATCTTCAGCGGGTGCGTTAATACTGATTATTAAAAACAGGATAGCGAATAATTTGGGCATGGCTGGTTAAGATCGGCAGATTAGCGGGATTAAAGCTTATGCTTTGAGGATTGCAATTGCATGACACACCAAGCCAGAAGCAATCCTAAGCCAGGAATTTATCATTCAGCTCGGTCAGGTTCAGCTCTTCCAGTATCTGCTGCAGGCGCAGCTGGGCATTCTTGCGCGGCGTATTTTTGTAGCGCGCGATGATGAGCTCATTCTTCATCGAATGCTCCCAACCCACCAGTTCCGTCACCGTCACCTGGTAGCCATGCGCTTCTAGTTGCAGGCAGCGCAGCACGTTGGTGATCTGGCTGCCGAATTCACGGGTATGGATGGGGTGCCGCCATATCTCGGACAGAGGCGTCTTGCCGAACGATTCATTTTTATGTCTGCGCAGCACTTCGGCGACTTCAGCCTGGCAGCAGGGCACCAGCACCATGAATTTGGCCTGCTTCTGCAAACCGAAGCGTATGGCATCGTCCGTCGCGGTATTGCACGCATGTAGCGCGGTGACGATATCGACCTGATCCGGCAATGCGGTAGAGGTAATGGAATCTTCCACACTCAGGTGCAGGAACTCCATGCGAGCGAACTCCAGTTTTTGCGCCAGTTCCTTCGACTTCTGCACCAACTCTTCACGCGTCTCGATGCCGATAACGCGCCCCGCTCCCTGCTGCTTCATGAATAGGTCGTAAAGAATAAACCCCAGGTAGGACTTGCCAGCGCCATGGTCGACCAGCACCGGATCTTGTTTTTCAGCCAGCACCTCGTTCAGCAAAGGCTCGATGAAGTTATACAGGTGGTAGACCTGCTTGAGCTTGCGGCGGGTGTCCTGGTTGAGCTTGCCATCCCGCGTGAGGATATGCAGTTCTTTCAATAACTCGATGGACTGGTTGGGCTTGATTTCGGGGATGAGCGACATGGGCTTATTTTACCCGAGTAATGTCTATACTTTCATGGTCGTGGGAATATTCGGCCTATCCAATGGCTAATGCTAAAATACAGCAGCAGTATTTACACCTTGGCTTCGTCCCGCTTCAAAATCGACACTGACGCGAAGGCAAGCCGAAGACAGTGCTATTAGCACGGCAAGGTGAAGCCGACAAAGTCAGTGTCGATTTTCAAGCAGGAACAAAATGGCAATTCAGTGGTATCCGG
>JAZKEL010000031.1:0-3047 GCA_040387075.1 Pseudomonadota bacterium | reverse complement strand
TCCCGCTTCAAATCGACAATGATGCGAAGGCAAGCCGTGAGTTAACTTAATATTTTGCGCCTTTTAGATTCAAACTTCTAAGTAAGACAAGGCGCAACAAAATTTTTAGCGCGCGGCATATGGGTTATATGTAAGCGCTGAAAATTTTGAGGCAACGCAGTATTACGACGAAGTTTAAATATAAAAAGGTGCAAAATGGCAATTCAGTGGTATCCGGGTCACATGACCTCCGCCCGCAAAAAAGCGGAAGAAACCATGGAATACATCGACGTGGTGATCGAAGTGCTTGATGCGCGCGTGCCGGAGGCCAGCCATAATCCGGTGATAGAAGACATGCGCCTGTTCCGCCAGCGGCAGAACCTCAAGATACTCAACAAGGCCGACCTGGCCGACCCTGCGGTGACGCAAGCTTGGCTGAATTACTTCAACAAGCAGCCTGGGGTGAAAGCAGTCGCCCTGTCCTGCAAGAAACCGGGCGATGCCAACAAGATCCCCGCATTGTGCAAAGCCCTTGCCCCGCATCGCGACTCCCCGATCAAACCCCTGCGTATGATGATCATGGGCATTCCCAACGTCGGCAAGTCGACGCTAATGAACGCCCTGCTCAACCGACGTATCGCCAAAGTCGGTGATGAGCCTGCCGTCACCAAATCGCAGCAGCGTTTCGAGCTCAGCCCGCTGATGAGCATCACCGACACTCCCGGCATGATGTGGCCGAAAATCAAATACGAATCCGATGGTTATATGCTGGCCGCCAGCCATGCCATCGGCCGCAATGCGGTCATCGATGAAGATGTGGCGCTGTTCCTTGGCAGCGTATTGCTTAAACAATACCCGCAGTTGCTGAACGCGCGATACAAGATCGACGTGGCCGGGATGGACTCGGTGGACTTACTGGAAGCAGTGGCTAAACGTCGCGGCTTTCGCCTCAAAGGCGGCGAATTCGACATGGAGAAAACCGCCGTCACCTTCCTCGTCGATTACCGCTCCGGCGCTATCGGCCGGGTCAGTCTCGAGACCCCTGACAGCCGGAATGAAATGATGGCGAACGACGCCATCCTCCAGAAGAAGCCTGCAGAGACACCACAGGAAGACATGCATACCTTCAAGCCTGAGGATTGACGCGGAAAGTTGTGCTTTAGTATCGCCAAAATACTGGTTACTGCGTTTTTAAATCAACCAGTTATGTAGTCCGAACGGACTATTGTCGAATGCTGGAAATGCTGTAAATTCCATACCCATAATAACGCAACAACTTTTATCGGGGAATCACATGAATTTCAAACAGCACGCAATAGCCGCAGGCTTAGCATTGACCGCTTTATTCTCAAGCTCTGCATTCGCGAGCGAACCTACCATCCAGCAAATATTGGGCAGTGATTGGGATGTCGTTACCGACTTCAACACCTTGCCTTCCTGGAATACTGTCGGCACTACCCTTAAATTCACCCTGACTTCCGAAAACACTGCCAATGCTGCAACACAATCCTTTGGCATCGTGGATGGCGGCTTGGTGTCAATATTCACCGGCGGTGATACAGCCTCTTCACCATCCTTCATCCACACCATCACTTCAGGTTTAACCAATGCCGTATTCAGCGGCAAATACAGCCCACTACTGTACACCGGTTCGAACCTGGGTACTGCCACTATCCAGATATGGACGAATGGTACAAGCTACGCATTAGGCTTCGAAGACTGGACCGATCATGACTTCCAGGACATGGTAGTGACTATTTCTGCAGTTCCTGAGCCAGAGACTTATGCAATGCTGCTGGCCGGTTTAGGCTTGATGGGGTTTGTGGCTCGCCGTAAACAACAAAAATAACAGTACCTGCAAGACATGAGCCCCATTCGCAAGACTGGGGCTTTTTTACGTCTATGCCTTTTGCCTAATTGTGGTTGCTTAATTGTGCTTTTGTGTAATTGCGGTAGCGCCGAAAAGCGGCAGCCGTTAAAATTGGCCACTCAAGCCGTTGCTCGCCGGACGGCACCGCACAACCCGCAAAGACTCACAAAGATTCGATTTGAACACACTTAATACCCCGCAGCGTGAAGCGGTTAAATACCTGGATGGACCTCTTCTTGTTCTGGCTGGCGCGGGTAGCGGCAAGACACGCGTGATCACGCAAAAGATCGTCCACCTGATCGAACATTGCGGTTACCAGCCGAAAGAGATCGCCGCGATCACCTTCACAAATAAAGCCGCCCGCGAGATGCAGGAACGCGTCGGCCAGCTCCTGCAAGGCAAGCCCAGCAAAGGCCTTACCATTGCCACGTTCCACTCCCTCGGCTTGCAGATGCTGCGCCAGGAAGCGGAACTGCTGGGCTATAAGCCGCAATTCTCCATCCTCGATTCTTCTGACAGCTTCAAGATACTCGCCGATGTACTGGCGACGACGGACAAGCAACTATTGCGCAAGACGCAATGGCAGATATCGGGCTGGAAGAACGCCTTCATCAACCCCGACCAGGCCAAGGCCACTGCCGATGAAGAACTCACGCATGCGGCCGCCAAGGTGTACCAGATATACCAGCAAACGCTCAAAGCCTACCAGGCGGTCGATTTCGACGACCTGATCAAACTGCCGGTGGAGCTGTTCGAGCAACACCCGCAAGCACTGGAGAAATGGCAGCGCAAACTGAAATACCTGCTGATCGACGAATACCAGGATACCAACACCTGCCAGTACCGCCTGGTGAAGATGCTGACCGGCGTTGAAGGCCGTTTTACCGCCGTGGGCGACGACGATCAGGCGATCTACGGCTGGCGCGGTGCCGACGTGGAGAACCTGCGCCAGCTCACGCAAGACTTTTCGCGCCTCAAAGTCATCAAGCTGGAACAGAATTACCGCTCGACAGTACGCATATTGCGCTCTGCCAACCAGGTAATCGCCAACAATCCCAAGCTATTCGAGAAAAGATTGTGGAGCGAGCTCGGCATGGGCGAGATGCTGCAGGTCAGCGCCGCCCGCGACGAGGAACATGAAGCCGAGTCGGTGGTGATGAAGCTAATGGCGCATAAGTTCGAGCACCGTACCCGCTAC
>JAZKEL010000030.1:0-4121 GCA_040387075.1 Pseudomonadota bacterium | reverse complement strand
GCAGGTAAGAGCTCAATGCCGGCGTCAGGGTCAGCGACAACACCAGGGAGACAAACAACGCAATGGCGATGGTGTACGCCATAGGCGCAAACATCTTGCCTTCCATGCCTTCCATCGTCATCAGCGGCAGGAACACCAGGATGATGATGCCCACACCGAACAACACCGGCGTCGCCACTTCGGAAGCCGCTTCGAACACCACGCGGATCTTGCTCTCGCCTTTACGGTGCCCCAGGTGGTGGAACGCATTTTCCACCACCACAACGGAACCATCGACCATCAAGCCGATGGCGATGGCAAGACCGCCCAGCGACATCAGGTTAGCGGAGATGCCGTAGTAGTTCATGGCCATGAAGGTAATGGCGGGGGTAAGCACTAGCGTACCCACCACGATAAGGCTGGAACGTACATCGCCCAGGAACAGGAACAGGATGATGATCACCAGGATAATACCTTCGATCAGCACCTTAACTACTGTACTGAGGGCGGCATCCACCAGTTCGCTGCGGTCATAGAAAGGCACAATCTTGAGGCCGCCAGGCAACATGCCTTCGTCGTTCACTTCCTTGACCCGCTCCTTGATACGGCCCACCACTTCCTTGGCATTGCCGCCGCGGATCATCATGACGATACCGCCGACAGATTCCGTGTCGCCGTTCTTAATCACGGCGCCCACCCTCACTTCATGCCCGATATTGACTTCAGCCACGTCGCGCATGTAGACCGGCACGCCATCCTGCTCTTTCAATACGATATTGCGGATATCGGCTACGCTTTTTACCAGGCCGACGCCACGTATCAAGTACTGCTCGGAGTAATGACGCAGGATACCGCCGCCGCTATTGGCGTTATTACGTTCCAGCGCAGTATAGATATCCTGCAGTTTCAGCCCGTAATGATTCATGCGGTCGGGGTTGACCAGTGCCTGGTATTGCTTGACATAGCCGCCCTGGGAATTGATCTCCGCCACACCGGGAATGCCGCGCAACAGGGGACGCACCACCCAGTCCTGCACCGCGCGCCGCTCTTTCAGTTCGTTGACGGAAAGCTCGCGCTTGCCGTCGTCGTCGCGTTCCAGCGTGTACTGGTAAACCTCGCCCAGGCCGGTGGAGACCGGGCCGAGGATAGGCGTCACGCCGTCGGGCATGCGCTCCATGACTTCCATCAGGCGCTCCATCACCAGTTGTCGCGCAAAATACACATCGGTGGTGTCGGTAAACACCAGGGTAATGATGGATAAACCGTTTTTGTTGAGCGAACGCATTTCGGTCAGGCCGGGCAAGCCGGTCATGGCCATTTCCAGCGGTACCGTAATGAAGCGCTCCACTTCCTCCGGCGACTTGCCGGTAGCCTGTGCAGCGATCTGGACCTGGATATTAGTGACGTCGGGGAATGCATCGACCGACAGTTTCTTGACGGCAAACACACCAGAGATTAGCAATGCGATGGCCAATACCATCACGATGAGGCGCTGCTGGAGCGCCCCACGTATCAGTGATTCAATCATGGTTTACTCCAGTTCTTTGCGCTTGCGCTCGTTGTTCAGGTGAAAAGCGCCTTCGCTTACCACGACCTCTCCCGCCTCAACGCCGCTGGTCACCGCCACCATGCTATCGAACTGCGTACCGAGAACCACTTCACGCAGCCGGTATTTATTGGGGGCTATCTGGACAAACACATGGTCTTTGTCATTTTCACGCACGATGCCCTGCACCGGGATCGCGATCCTGGGCGTAGGCTTGGATTGAACCAGCATGGAAACCAGCATGTCCGGCTTGATGGTGCCCTGTGAGTTTTCAATGTCGGTACGCACGGTCACGGTACGCGTCTGCGGATTCACCACGCTTCCCACATAGATCAGCTTGCCGGTGATTTCACGGTCGCCCAGCGCCGGGATTTCAATATTCACCTCTTCACCTTCCTGGATCAGCTCGATCTGCTGCTCCGGCACTTCAGCTACGGCCCATACATGCGAAAGATCGGCGACGATAAACAACTCCTCTGCCGGCTGCACTACTTGGCCCAGGTTCACCTTACGGCTGATGACTGTGCCGGAAACGCGTGCGACCACACTGCTGAAGGAGCGCATCTGTCCTGAGTTCGTCAGTTGCTTGATCGCGCTGTCGGACATGCCCAGCACCAGCAGCTGGTCGCGCGCTGCGAACAGGTCGGCACGTGCCGCTGCCAGCTCTGCCTCACGGCGCTGGAGCTCAGCCGTGCTGATCACATCGGACTCGAGCAGCAGCCTGGCACGCTCTACCGCCTTGGTCTGCAGGCCGATCTGCTGCAATGCCTTGATATAGGAAAGCTGGTTGGTGGCGAGCTCCGTGCTATTCAATGTAGCCAGTACCTGGCCCTGCTTGACATGCTGGCCGAGCACCGCGTCGATATCGTGGATGCGGCCCGTCACGGAAGCGCCAAGGCGTGCAACACGCTGCTCATCGACCTGGATGCTACCGGGAACGCGCAATATCTCGCGAATATCCTGCATGCCGACTGTCGTCACTTTCACCTGCTCCTGCAATTGCGGGGTGACTTCGACGATATTCGGGTCTACCGCTTCTGCCGGGGCAGCCGCCGTTTCTTCTTTCGCCTTACAGCCGGCGAGTGCGGCCGCCAACACCAGTGTCAGGGCAATCGCCTTCACCGCGTTGATCTTCTGCCTTGCAGAAGAAGCAGGGATTGCAGCGGAATTGTATGTCTCGGAACTTGCTTTAGAACTTGCATCAAACATAGCATGAACAGCCATCGGGGTTTCCTTATAAATTATTTGGTTGGCAGCAATTCTGTGCCAAGCAGGCGCTCGATTTGCAGCATCGCGATGACGTAGTCATAGCGTGACGTCAGGTAATCTCTACGCACGATGCGGAAGGTGCGTTGTGCATCCAGGTATTCGAGTATGCCGCGCTCACCGAAGCGGTAGGCGGCTTCCGCTGTCTTCAACACGGCCTCGGACTGGCCCAGCAAGCCATTCTCGAAGGAATACACCTGCTGTTGGGCGATCAGGTAACGTTGGTAGGCAGCCTCGAGATCCCGGTTGATGCCAAGCTGGCGATCGCTCAGCATGGCTTGCATCTGCCTTACGCCAGCCGCAGCTTCAGCGATCTGGCCCTGGCGCTGGTTCCACAATGGGATTGGGATGGCTACACCCAGGCGCAGGCTGGTCAGGTCAGGATCCTGCTCCACGCCGGCTTTCAATGTCAGGCCGGGATTACGCAGGCGCTCTTCCAGCCTTACCCGGTTTTCTGCAGCTTCTGCAGCCAGGCGCATTTGTTGCAGTTGCGGCGTTTGATCGATGCGCGCCCGTAAGTCTTCGATCCCTGGCAAGGTACTGCCGAGCGGCAACTCGCCAGCAACGTCGTATTCCATGGGCATGGTCACGCCGACGAGGCCACGCAGATATGCCTTAGCCTCAACCACCCGCACCAGCGCAGCCTGGTAATCGCGTTCCGCTGCAAGCAATTCCGTATCGGACCGGATCAGCTCGTAGCGTGGCGACTCGCCTACGTCCACCCTGAGTTTTATGCGGTCGCGAATCTGCTGCAGCAAATTACGGTCTTCGTCTACCAGTTTCAGGATAGCCTGGCGTTGCAGGACATCGTAGAAGGTGTCCTTGACCCGGGCACGCAACTCGATAATCGTCAGTTCCACGCCTACTTCGGCGACCCTGATATTGGACTCCGCCAGCTCCCGGCGCGCACTGCGTACACCAGGATATTCCAGCGGCTGGGAAATACCGACGCCCCAGTTGTTTTTCACTTCGTTGGTGCCGCTGCGATAGCGGCTGGGGCCTGCACCTGCCTCGATTTCGGGGTTGATGAACGACCTTGCTACCGTCAGCCCAGCGACCGCCCTATCCTGGTCGGCGCGTGAAATATTGATAGAGGGGTTCAGCAGGTTGGCATTATCGATGACTTGCTGCAGGGTATAAGTGGGCGCGGCATAGGCGCGAAAACCCACGATTAATAAAGTAAGAAAGAATAAGGCCTGTACGATGCGGATATTCCGCACGGGGCTTAACCCCCAAGGCAGCAACATTCCCCGGGGACTCGCACCAATTTGAGGCGCATTTGTAGTGTTAGGTAATTTCATATCATCCAGCTTAGTTGTTTTGCATTCCT
>JAZKEL010000029.1:858-7121 GCA_040387075.1 Pseudomonadota bacterium | reverse complement strand
CCGGCACGGACACCGGGGTAGGCAAGACTTTTATCGCCAGTGCCCTGGTACGGCATTTTGCGCAACGCGGCTTAAAATCTGTAGGCATGAAGCCGGTAGCCGCCGGCTGTGAACTGGTGGCGGGCCAGCTTGTGTCCGAGGACGTGGCGCAGCTTATGTCTGCCGGCAATGTGGATGCACCGTTACGCACCATCAATCCGTATGCATTTGCGCCGGCGGTTGCCCCGCATATCGCAGCGTATGCCGAAGGTACTGATATCGAGCTGGCGGTCATCCACCAGGCGTACACCCGGCTTTGCAGCATGGCGGAGATGGTCATCGTGGAAGGAGTAGGCGGCTTCCGCGTGCCGCTAGGCGATAGCATCGATACGGCCGACCTGACGCAACAACTGGCTTTGCCGGTCATCCTGGTGGTGGGAATGCGGCTGGGTTGCATCAGCCATGCTTTATTGACGGTCGATGCCATCCAGGCACGGGGACTGACACTTGCCGGTTGGGTGGCCAATACGCTGGAGCCCAGGATGGATGTGCTTGAAGATAATATCCGCGCTTTACAGCAGCGCATCCCAGCACCTTGCCTGGCCGTCGTCGGCTGGGATGAGTCGCCCGATTTCAGCGCACTGAATAGTTAGCTGGCTGGCTTCCGTAAGCGGCGTTTCTGCCGATAACGGTAAATGAGCAGCACGGCAAGCCCGGCGATATTGGGATACCAGATGTACCAGTGCGACCAGGGGATGCCATCTATCTTGAAGTCGGATAAGGGCCATAACACCGGCGTCGCGAAATACGATAAAGCATGGAACGGGAAATCCAGCACGATGTGGAATGGCCATGCCAGCATGGCAAAGGCGATATCCCTGCGCCAGAGGCTGACCAGCCCGATCACGCCGAGACTGACGACGAAACTGTGGCCGAAGGAATAAGCCGGATATATCCACGATGGCAGCGTATCCAGCGGCGGCGCACCAGGCTGCCAGGTGCCGTTCGCAAGCTGCAGTACGGTAAACGCGCCGAATGAAATTAGGTCGGGCATGGCGCCGAACAGGATGGCCAACGCGGCATAACGCTTGTAGCCGAAAAGTCCGTAGCCCCATAAAGCATGACTGAAAATATCCATCTCTACTCCTGTTGCGGGTTTCCTGGTGGCGGGTTTTGCTGTTCGCCAGGCAGGTAAAGGCCATGCTTGCGTATGTAATCCAGCACTGCATCCGGTAACAGGTAGCGCGGACTTGTACCCTGTTCGATGGCTGTACGTATAGCTGTACGTATATAAGTGGCGGAAATATCCAGCGCTGTAATAGGCTGCATCAAGATATGGCCGTGGGATGCCTGGTGTAATGCAGAGGCATGCTCTACCTGGTGCTTATTAAGAAGTGCGTGTAATGCTTCCGGCGTATCCTGCTGCGTAGACGCTGGTCGGTCTGCGACCACGATGTGGCAGTAGTCCAGCAGTTCCAGCCAGCGGTGCCAGCTGGCAAGGCCAAGAAAAGCATCCTTCCCCAGCAACAGGCATAAAGCAAGGTCGCTGCCTATTTCCTGCCGCAAGGAGACCAGCGTATCGATGGTGTAGGAATAGCCCTCGCGCTTCAGCTCCCGGTCATCCAGCATGAATAAAGGGTTGTCATGGATGGCCAGGTTTACCATCGCTGTGCGATGGACCCTGCTGATCCCGGGGTCCGGCCGGTGCGGGGGGTGTGCGGAGGGAATGAAGCGCACTTCGTCCAGTGACAGGGCATTAGCCACTTCCTGTGCCAGGCGCAGGTGGCCGAAGTGGATGGGGTTGAACGTGCCACCCAGCAGGCCCACCATTTTCATGGGGCTATCTTTAAATTTCGATTTTTTAAGTTGCCAGGCGTGGATGCCGCCAGTCCCTGGTTTTTAACGGGGGCTTGGGGAACAGATGTCCGGCAATCAGGCGCGTATTTCACCGTTGCCCAGGACGATGTATTTAAGCGAAGTCAGTCCTTCTAAACCAACAGGACCGCGTGCGTGCAGCTTGTCGGTGGAGATGCCGATTTCAGCGCCCAACCCGTATTCGAAGCCATCCGCAAAACGGGTGGATGCATTGACGATCACGCTGCTGGAATCCACCTCACGCAAGAACTGGCGGGCATGCGTGTAGTTCTCCGTGACGATGGCATCGGTATGCTGCGATGAATACTGGTTGATGTGCGCAATCGCCTCGTCCACATCGGCCACTACCTTGCATGAGATGACGGCGGCCAGGTACTCGGTGTAGAAATCCTCTTCGCTTGCGGGTTTGGCGTCGGGCAATATCGCCTGGGTTTCCGCACAGCCGCGGATTTCAATGCCATTGCGGGATAGCATCTGGGCAAGCGCAGGCAACGCCTGTGCCGCGATAGGGCGAGCGACCAGCAGCGATTCCGCCGTGTTGCAGGTGCCCAGCCGCTGGGCTTTGGAGTTTTCCAGGATAGGCAGGGCTTTCCCCAGGTCGGCTTCCGTATCTATATAGACATGGCAATTGCCGTCGAGGTGCTTGATGACGGGGATGCGCGCATCGTTGGAGATGCGCTCGATCAAGCCTTTGCCGCCGCGTGGCACGATGACATCGACGTATTGCTTCATGGTGATCAGCTCGCCGACGGCGGCGCGATCCGTGGTTTGCACTACCTGGATGGCGGTAGCGGGCAGGCCGGCCGCTGCCAGGCCTTCCTGCACGATGGCGGCCAAGGCCTGGTTGCAGTGGATGGCTTCGGAACCGCCGCGCAGGATAGCCGCATTGCCGGATTTGATGCAAAGCCCGGCTGCATCGACCGTGACGTTAGGCCTGGCTTCGTAAATGATGCCGATCACGCCCAGCGGCACGCGCATCTTGCCGATCTGGATGCCGGAAGGGCGGAATTTCATATCGCTGATTTCACCGATCGGGTCTGCCAGCGAGGCGATCTGCTCCAGCCCATCCGCCATAGTAGCGATGGATTTTTCGGTGATGGCCAGCCTGTCCAGCATCGCGGCGTCCAGTCCGCTGGCTTTTGCCGTCGCCATGTCGAACTGGTTGGCTGCTAGCAATGCAGCCTGGTCGCGACGTATGGCCTTGGCGATGGTAATGATGGCCAGGTTCTTGGTGTTGGTGTCAGCCTTTACCATGGCGCGCGAAGCCGCCCTGGCCTTGATGCCCAGGTCTGTCATGTAATGTTTTATATCCAGTTTCATGTCCATTTTTTTACGTCCGTCGTTATTGCGCCCGTGATTATTGCCACGTCTTCAGGATGCCCGTCTAGCATGGCCTGGCTTGCCCACTTTTGCCAGCCCGAAGCATAACCGCGAAATCTCCAGCCAGGCATCGCCGTGCATCATGCCCTTGGCGGTCCGGTCGATATCCGCCAGTTTTTGTAATGCAGCCTGCAACTGGCGCAGGCTCAAGCGTGAAATAGCGCGTTTCACCAAGGCCTGCCTGTCGCCGAATAGCTTAGCCTGCTGCATGGCCGATGCCATATTCTCGCCTTGTGCTTCGGCTTGCTTGAGCCTTACCAGCGGGCGTATTGCCCACAGCAGCGGGTTCATCACGGCCACCGGTTGTGCGCCCTCGTCCTGCAGGCCTTGCAGGATACGCACAGTACGCTCGGTATCGCCTGCCAGCACCGCTTCGCCGAGTTGGAACGCATCATAGCGCGATACGTTCAATACCGCTTCGCGTACATCCTTGCTGGCGATGGTGCCGGCCGGGTACAGCAGGCCCAGCTTCATGATTTCCTGGTGCGCTGCCAGCAGGTTGCCTTCCACCTGGTGGGCGATGAATTCCAGTGTCTCCATGTCTGTCTGCTGGTTCTGCAACGCCATGCGTTTGGCGATCCATTGCGGCAATTGGGCAGCTTCCACTTCCTGCAGGCTCAAAAACACGGATGCCTGCTCAAGCGCCACGTACCACGCGCTTTTCTGGTCGCGCCACTCGATCTTGGGCAAGATGACCACGACGATGGTGTCTTCCAGCGGCTTGCCTGCCAGGGCCTGCAATGCCTTGCTGCCATCCACGCCCGGCTTGCCGGAAGGGATCGTCAGTTCCAGCAGCCGTGTGCTGGCGAACAGGGAGATCGACTGGCCGTAAGCGGCAATCTGCTGCCAGTTGAAATTGCGCTCCACGATCAGGCTGGCGCGCTCGTCCACTCCTTGCCTGCGGGCTGCAGCACGAATAGCATCCATGCATTCGCGCTGCGCCAACGGCTCATCACCTGTCAATACATACAGCGGTTTCAAGCCCTGTTCAAGATGCTGGCCAAGCTGGTGGGGCTGCAGGCGCATGGCGGCTATTCGGCTTTTGTAGCGGCTTTTTTAGGTTTCTGCACGATCAGCCGCCGCATCAATTCACGCACGGCATCGTCGCGCATATCCTGGTAGAGCCGTTGCTCTTCAAATGACTTGGCAAGAATCTCACTGTCGTCGTACGAGAAATCGCGGCGGCCCGATACGGTTTGTACTTCCCCCCACAACTCGCTGGATGGGTCGCGTAAACGGAAGTTGACACGGTAGTTAAGTTCGAACTCACGCACCACACCGACCTTGCCGCTCAATGAAAGAATCTTCTTTTCGGTGGATTCGCTCATCAGCTCCAGCATGAGGTCGGCTTTTTCCTGGTCGTTGACGATAGTGACGCCATTGACCTTGAGCGACTTCTTCAAATCCTTGGTGATGCTGAGGTTGCTACCCTGGATATAGAGGGTCTTGAATGCCAAATCGGCAATGCCGCGCAAACCGAACCCGCACGCGGCTAGCGAGAGCGCTAACAGCAAGACGATTAGCCTGTTAAAACCGGTTTTTGTCATGTCGTTGAACATCGTTATCCCACCACCAGGTTGATCAATTTATTCGGTACCACGATGATTTTACGCACACTGACGCCGTCTTCCAGATATTTCTGGACGCTGGGATGTTCCAGCGCCATCTTTTCCAGGTCGGCTTTTTCCGTGGTGCGTGCTACCGTCATGCTGCCGCGCAGTTTCCCGTTGACCTGCAGTACCAGTTCCACGTCGTCCTGCACCATGGCACTTGCCTCTGCCTGCGGCCAGCCGACATCCAGCAGGCTGCTTTGCGGGCGCAGTTCGGACCACAGCGACTCGCAGATATGCGGCACTATAGGCGATAGCAGCAAGGTCGCCGCCTCAAGGATTTCCTGCCGTACCGAACGCGATACATCGTCGGTGCCTTCCAGTTTGGCGAGCGCGTTCATCAGTTCCATCACGGAGGCGATGGCAGTGTTGAAGGTGTGGCGGCGACCGTAATCGTCGGTCACTTTTTCGATGGTCTGGTGCAACTGGCGGCGCAGGGTTTTCAGGTCGGCAGGCAAGTCGCCGTCTTTATACGCCTGTATATTTCCCAGTTCGACATGTCCAAGCTCTACATGTTCGAAAACTGCTTTCCATACACGTCGCAGGAAGCGGTGCGCACCTTCCACGCCGCTGTCGGCCCACTCCAGGCTTTGTTCCGGGGGTGCGGCAAACATCATGAACAGGCGTGCAGTATCCGCGCCATAGGTGTCGATGAGTGCTTGAGGGTCTACCGTATTGCCCTTGGATTTGGACATCTTGCTGCCGTCTTTCAACACCATGCCTTGCGTCAGCAGCTTGGTGAAGGGCTCATCGTTCGTGATCAACCCGGCATCGCGCATCAGCTTGTTGAAGAAGCGCGCGTAGAGCAGGTGCAGGATCGCATGTTCGATGCCGCCGATGTACTGGTCTACCGGCAGCCAGTAATTGGCGCGCTCGTCCACCATGGCGGTATCGCAGTCGTAGCTGGCGTAACGGGCGAAATACCAGGAGGACTCGAAAAAGGTATCCAGCGTATCGGTCTCGCGCGTGGCTTTACCGCCGCAGGTGGGGCAGGTGGTTTCGTAGAACGTCGGGTCTTTCTTGATGGGGGAGCCCACGCCATCCATTACCACGTCTTCAGGCAATACTACCGGCAGTTGCTCGGCAGGCACGGTCACTTCGCCGCATTTGGCGCAGTGGATGATAGGGATCGGGCAGCCCCAGTAGCGCTGGCGGGATATGCCCCAGTCGCGCAGGCGGTATTGGGTGCGGCGCTTGCCAAGATTTTTTGCATTGAGCGCCTTTGCAATCGCTGCGGATGCTGCATCGAAATCCATGCCATCGAATTCGCGCGAATTGAAGAGGGTGCCATGCTCGGTATAGGCATCCATCAGCGGCAGGCTGATAGCCGCATCAGCAGGCTTGATAACGGCCTTTACCGGTAAATCGTATCTATGTGCAAATTCGAAATCGCGTTCATCGTGCGCAGGGACTGCCATC
>JAZKEL010000029.1:0-848 GCA_040387075.1 Pseudomonadota bacterium | reverse complement strand
TTTTTGGATTCCCGTCTTCTCCAAGCTCAAGTCCTGGAGCGTGTAAGATAGGCCCTGATTTTTCCCCGGACCCATCATCAGAATAAGCTTTGCTAGAAGATAAATAGACTTCATCCGTAGGCCAGTCATTTGGCACAATCACTGGTTTGATTGGCAAATCATATTGTTGTGCAAACTCGAAATCGCGTTCATCGTGCGCAGGCACCGCCATCACGGCGCCTTCGCCGTAACTGATGAGGACGTAATTCGCGATCCATACCGGCAATTGTTCGCCGGTCAGCGGATGTTCGACGAACAAGCCGGTGGCCATTCCCTTCTTTTCGGCGGTCGCTACGTCGGCCTCCGCTACGCTGCCCATCTTGCATTCCTGGATGAAGGCTTGCAGGGCCGGGTTGTTTTCTGCTGCCTGGGTCGCCAAGGCATGTTCTGCCGCAACCGCAACATACGTAGCGCCCATAAGCGTATCAGGGCGGGTGGTATAGACTTTTAGCGTACCTTCCTGGTCGACGATCGGGAACTCCACTTCACAGCCGAAGCTTTTGCCTATCCAGTTGCGCTGCATGGTCTTGACCTGCTCGGGCCAGCCATCCAGTTTGTCGAGATCTTGCAGCAACTCGTCGGCATATGCCGTTATCTTCATGAAATACTGGGGTATGTCGCGTTTTTCGACTACCGCGCCTGAGCGCCATCCGCGGCCGTCGATGACTTGCTCGTTTGCCAGCACGGTCTGGTCGACCGGATCCCAGTTCACTGTCGCGGTCTTTTTGTAAATCAGGCCTTTCTTGAACAGCTCCGTGAACAGCCAGTGTTCCCAGCGGTAATATTCCGGTTTGCAGGTGGCCATCTCG
>JAZKEL010000028.1:0-1750 GCA_040387075.1 Pseudomonadota bacterium | reverse complement strand
GCGGCCATCTATCGCACGCTACTGCAGGAAATTAAAGCAGATGGCGCACAGAAAGTGCTGAACGCCCGCACTTCGTTAACCCCGTTGCGCAAGTTATGGCTGGCGTGGATCACTTGGGTGCGCAATTAATACGGCAACCCGTCATCATTTGGCGCCTCAACAACTGCATCAATTGATGCTATTATTGATGCAAACACAAGGAGCGTTTTATGCGAACAACCGTCAATTTGGATGAATCTTTATTGGACCGTGCGCAACAGTTATCCGGGCTGACTGAACGCAGTGCATTGTTGCGCGAGGCTTTGAATGCTTTGATCGCCCGCGAAAGCGCACAAAGGCTAGCCATGCTTGGCGGCAGTGAACCGCTAATTGAGCCAGTTACCAGAAGAAAAAGCCAGGAGTAGGCCTTAGCGATGGTACTGGTAGATACATCCGTATGGATTGATCATTTGCGCGCGAGCGACAGCCACCTGGTGAATTTACTTCACCGCGATGAGGTTTGCGTGCATCCGTTTATCATTGGAGAGTTAGCCTGCGGCAACCTGAAAAATCGGCAAACTATACTGAGCCTGCTCAACTCCCTGTCCAAGGCAGTTCATGCAGAACATGATGAAGTGATGCTGTTGATTGAACGTAATGCGCTGATGGGAAAAGGGATAGGCTATATCGACGCTCACCTGCTTGCCTCTGCAAAACTTGGTAGCAATACACGCCTATGGACACGCGATCTCAGGCTTTCTGCCATCGCAAAATCTCTGAACATCGGATACCAGGAAAATGCCTGAACAAACACGTGTTGCTGTCATCGGCGGAGGCTGTGCGGGCCTGGCGGCAGCCGCCACGCTGGCAGAGCGCGGCATTGCCGTGACGCTGTATGAATCGAGCCCGCAGCTTGGCGGTCGCGCCAGGGGTGTCAACTGGCAACAACATGTGCTGGATAATGGCCAGCATATATTGCTGGGTGCTTACAGCGAAACCTTGCGCCTGCTCAAGCTTGCAGGCGTCAATGAATCCGATGCGCTATTACGTGTCCCCTTGCAGCTCACCATGCACGATGTCTTTGAGCTCAAAGCCGTTAACTGGCTGCCTGCCCCGCTGCATATATTGGCAGGATTGCTCACGGCCAAGGGGCTGTCCTGGTCGCAGCGCTGGTCTGCCATCCGCTTCATGATCTGGATGCGCAGTTGCAGTTTCAGCCTGCCTGCAGATGAACCGCTTGGCGAATTGCTGGAACGCAAAGACCAGGCGCCCGCATTAGTCTCCTTACTATGGGAGCCTTTATGCCTGGCGGCATTGAATACCCCCCTGAAAACCGCCAGTGCGCAGGTGTTCCTCAATGTGTTGCGTGACAGCTTTGCCCGTTCCAAGCGAGACAGCGACATGCTGCTGCCCCGCTTCGATCTCTCCAGCCTGATCGCCGAACCGCTTGCAGCCTATGTCACTAACCACAACGGGCAGGTAAAGCACCACACCACGGTATCCACGGTGACCAAGGCAAGAAACGGGTTTATGGTCGCGACGGATAATGCGCCGGAGACCTTGTACAGCCATGTCGTCATGGCCGTTTCGCCATTCCGGCTTCCCGACATCACCGGCAACCTCAGCGCTACTATCGCCCCGCAAGTGGTCATGGCCGAGCATGTGGATTACCAGCCCATCTACACCGTCTACCTGCAATACCCTGCCCACGTGAAGCTGCCGCAGCCCATGCTAGGGTTTGCCGCGCAATCCGGCCGCTTGAGCCAGTGGG
>JAZKEL010000027.1:274-4112 GCA_040387075.1 Pseudomonadota bacterium | reverse complement strand
AATTGGACTCATGGCGGATTGGCTTATGGGTTGCATTGCTTATCAATGGTGTATTACCTGTTTGTATTGCCATGCTTAAGCCAGCCATTGCTTGACCAGGTCGAGCTGGGAATATTTGGTTAAATCGATCTGCAGGGGAGTGAGCGAAACCTGGTGATTGGCGACGGCATAAAAATCAGTGCCTTCACCCGCATCCTGCGCACTGCCTGCTGCGCCTACCCAATATACGGTTTCGCCGCGGGGAGTCTTGGACTTGATGACAGGCTCGGCTTTATGGCGTTTACCCAGGCGGGTGACTGTCCTGCCTTTCAGCTGGTCATACGGGATATCCGGCACATTCACATTCATGAGGATCGGCGTTTCGAAACTGTTTTTCTCGTAGTGTTTGACCATGTCGACCACAACCCTGGCTGCGGTCTCAAAATAAGTCGCATTGTGCCGTGACATGGAAACCGCGAAGGAAGGTACTCCCAGCAAATGGCCTTCCGTTGCGGCGGCGACAGTGCCTGAGTAGATGGTGTCGTCGCCCATGTTGGCGCCATCGTTGATGCCGGAGATCACCATGTCGGGCAATTGGTCGAGCAAACCGGTCACGGCCAGGTGCACGCAGTCGGTAGGCGTACCGTTCACGTAATAAAAACCATTGCTGGCCTGGCGTACAGTCAGCGGCCGGTCCAGTGTCAGCGAGTTGCTGGCGCCGCTACGGTCGCGTTCGGGCGCTACTACAACGATATCGGCCAGTTTTGAAAGGTGCTCGGCAAGAATGCTGAGTCCGGGGGCAAAATAACCGTCGTCATTGGATAGTAGAATTCTCATGTTTTTATTGTCGGCTTGCTTGTACTGTCGACTTGCGTGTCCTATCGAATAGCCTGGCTGAATTATAAGGTATTTGCTAAGCGGCGTATGGCTAGCTGCGCTATTTTGCGGCTGGTTTATGCACCCCGGTAAGCCGCGCATAATAAATGGCGCAAAAGAAAAACAGCGTTGTCAGGATAACTTCTACCATCGCTAGATGGGCTGACAGGCCATGGTCTGCCCAGGCCCTCACTACACCCTCAGTAAAATATAACAGAATAAACATGCACGCCCACTGGTAAGTGTAGCGGCGGCCGTACAGGATGCCGAAAAGGGGCAGCAGCAAAGGCAATGCCTTGAGGATCAGCAGTGAGCCCTGCGGCTTGAGGGGTGCCAGCCAGCCTTCCCATGCCAGGCATACCATGATGAGGGCAACCAGGCTGGCGCCTGCACCCAGACGCAAGGCTTTAATTGTCGAAGGTGCGCTGGTCATAGGTAAGGGCGTTATGCCCGTGTGGCTTTTGACATGGCGACGAGTGCTGTCCTGGCTGACATTGCATCGAACACAGGCTGGTCGAAATTGAACCGCAATATGCGGATGTCGTTGCCGGGCATCGTGGCTTTCACGTCGAAGCCGTCGCTGTCTATCCCCAGCATCTCGGCATCCTCCGCTGTTGCATGGTGAAAATGCGCGCAATAGGCGACCAGGCTATCCCGGTGATCCGCATTCATATGCTCGACGATACCCGTCTCCTGGCTTTCCAGCTTGTTCGGCATAGTTTGCGGGACGTCGTTGTTCAGGTCTTCGCTGGCCAACGCTTTGCCGCTAATCTCTTCACCGCCAAGCTCTTGGCCAGTCATCCAGGACATTTTCCCGAAGCCCGCAATGTAACGTGCACGTAGTACCTCAACACGGTAAAACGAAAAGTCATGCATGGCAAAATAGCCGACGGCTTGCGGGATGTAGCGCAGGTAACGGGCTTTTAAATCCGCATCTTCCTTGTCTATTCTCGTTGCTTCGCCTACCAGTGTCAGCCTGGCACCCGCTTGTAGGTCTTGCCCACCGCTGCTTTCTGCGATGACCAGCAGTGACAGCCTGGGATCCGTGATGATGTTCTGGGTGTGCTCGGCAATCGTGCTGATAAGTATGACGGGCCTTGCCTGGTGATCCAGTACAAAAGGGGCCACGCTACCGTAAGGATAGCCCGGCATCTTGCTGGAGTGGGTGGACAGTATGCCGCTATGCGTGCTGCGCAAGAATTGCCGCGCTTCGGTGGCAAGGCTCATGCTGCGAGCTTTAGGGCAGTTTCAGCCAGGCGCTTGCCGAGTGCGATACACAGCTTGCGCTCATCTTCACTGATCGGGTGGTCATCCTTCGAGCCGCCGATGTGGCTTGCACCGTAGGGTGTGCCGCCGCTAGTCGTGCTGGATAAAGAAGGTTCAGAGTAGGGCAGGCCCACCATCAGCATGCCGTGATGCATCAGCGGCAACATCATGGTCAGCAGGGTGGCTTCGTTGCCGCCGTGCATGGAGCCTGTGGAAGTAAATACGGCCGCCGGCTTGCCGATCAGCGAGCCTTTAAGCCATAGGTTGGCAGTACCGTCCAGGAAATACTTCATGGGCGCTGCCATGTTGCCGAAGCGGGTAGGGCTGCCGAGCGCCACACCTATGCATTCTTCAAGGTCGCTCAAGTCGACATATGGGGCGCCGCTGGCCGGGATTTCAGGTTCCGTCGCTTCGCAATTGGCAGAGACTTTCGGCACGGTACGTATGCGCGCCTTGATGCCCTGCACGCTTTCCACGCCGCGTGCGATGAGTTGTGCCATATCGCGCACTGCGCCGCCTTGTGAGTAATACAGGACGAGGATTTCACTCATTTTTTTCTCTTGTCTTTTATGCGTTGCTTCTGTGTATCCAGATCGAACAAGCCTATGGTCTTGATTAAATCGCTGAATTTTGGATAGCCGTAGTTACGTGAATCGAACGCGGAGAAATTTTTCACAATGTGTTTTTTAACCTCTCCCATGTGGGCGTAGCCATCCTCATCCGAGAGCGCCTCGATCCCAGATCGGATCAGGGCTACCAGCTTGGCATCTTGCGCGAGCTCTTTTGAGCTTTTCTTTATTCCTGGGGAGCTAACCGTTTCATCGGTGGATAATTTTGTGGAGGGTTGGGGTATCGCTTCCTCAACTTTTTTTACAGCCTTTTCAGTAATCCTTGGTTCCGCTGAAAGGCTTTCCTGCAGTTTATGTTGCGACAATATCTCGATGTAAATAAACTTGTTGCATGCTGCTATCAAGGAAGATGGCGTTTTTTCTTCCCCGAACCCATAGACCATTTTGCCGGATTCGCGAAAGCGGATTGCCAGCCTGGTGAAGTCGCTATCACTGGACACGATGCAAAAACCGTCTAGCGGCGCTGTGTAGAGCAAGTCCATCGCATCGATAATAAGCGCACTGTCGGTGGCATTCTTGCCTTTGGTGTTGGCGTATTGCTGTATAGGCTGGATCGCGTGCTTGGGCAGCACTTCTTTCCAGTTCTTTAACCGGTTATCAGTCCAGTCGCCATAAATACGCCGCACGCTGGCATCACCGAATTTGGAGATTTCCTCAAACAGTTCGTCAATAATCTCGATAACCTTGAAGGTATTGTCTGCATCGATCAGTACCGCCAATCGAGGATTATTTTTGTCTGTCATCATGAGAATGCTGCCTAGATTCGTTTCGCCAGTTCAGCGGCCTTGCCGATATAACTGGCAGGCGTCATCTCCAGCAGCAACTGTTTTGCAGGTTCAGGGATTTTCAACGCCTTGATGAAGCTATGCAGCGATTCCTTATTGATGCCGCCCTTGCCCCTGGTCAGCTCTTTCAATTGCTCGTACGGGTTTTCGACGCCATAGCGGCGCATCACGGTCTGGATCGGCTCTGCCAGCACTTCCCAGTTATGGTCGAGATGATCGGCCAACCTGGCGAAATTAGCTTCCAGCTTGTTCAGGCCTTTCAGGCAGGAGTCGTAGCCCAGCAGGGTATAGCCGAACGCCACG
>JAZKEL010000027.1:0-264 GCA_040387075.1 Pseudomonadota bacterium | reverse complement strand
ATCGGTAGTTTTTCTGCCAGGTGACGCAGCAGCGCATTGGCCATGCCCAGGTTGCCCTCGGAGTTTTCGAAGTCGATCGGGTTGACCTTATGCGGCATGGTGGAGGAGCCGACTTCGCCTTCCTTCACTTTCTGCTTGAAGTAGCCCATTGAGATGTAGCCCCAGATGTCGCGATTGATATCGATGAGGATGGTGTTGATGCGCGATAGTGCATCGTACAGCTCAGCCATGTAATCGTGCGGTTCTATCTGGATGGTGTAGGGG
>JAZKEL010000026.1:551-7079 GCA_040387075.1 Pseudomonadota bacterium | reverse complement strand
GGATTACCAGCCCATCTACACCGTCTACCTGCAATACCCTGCCCACGTGAAGCTACCCCAGCCCATGCTAGGGTTTGCTACGCAGCCCGGCCGCTTCAGCCAGTGGGTATTCGACAGGGGTGCCATCTACGGCCAGGATGGCCTGCTGGCCGTGGTGATCAGTGCAGAGGGAGCACACCAGAAACTGACCCAGGAAGCGCTGGCAGTGAGGATAGAGCAGGAAATGAAGGCATCGTTCAGCGACCTGCCAGAACCGCTATGGCATAAGGTGATTGCCGAAAAACGCGCCACCTTTGCCTGCACGGTCGACTTGCAGCGCCCCAACCAGCGCACGCCTATCCAGCACCTGTACCTGGCTGGCGACTACACCGCCGGCGATTATCCGGCCACGATTGAAGGGGCGGTACGTAGCGGCGTACAATGCGCAGCTTATATTTCAGATTCGCTTACTTGATGATGTTGGCCGGGATTCGTTTCAATCCAGGCAAGCGTTTGATCACCAGCCCGCTTCCACACCTTTAGGACTTATCAATGCACGCACACTTAAGCGATTTCCTCATCCACTGGCTCATCATGAGCTTCGCCTTATGGGTTGCCAGCTATGTGTTCAAGGGCCTGAAGTTCGAGACCAAGGCGTCGTTGCTGGTTTCCGCGCTGGTACTGGGATTCATGAATGCAGTGCTGCGCCCTATCCTATTCTGGCTGACATTGCCGATCACGCTGGTCACCTTAGGATTTTTTGCGCTGGCACTGAATGCATTCATGATCATGCTGGTCGCCAAGCTGGTCAGCGGCTTCAAGCTCTCGGGATTCTGGACCGCGTTTTTTGCCAGCATCTTCATCGCTATCTTCAGTTTCATCATCGAGCTTTTCCTGCCCAGCCAGGGTGTCGCCCTTATGCAAAACGTCAATCCCAATACCATTTCCATCTAAGCCTATAGGATTTATGAAATAGAATATTGCATGAAAAACTACCAAGCCCCCTCGCAACACCTTAAAGACCGCGTCATCATCGTGACCGGCGCCGGCCAGGGCATAGGCCGCAGCGCCTCGCTGGTATTCGCCGGGCAAGGCGCGACCGTTATCCTGGTGGGTCGCGATATCGACAAGCTGGAAGCGGTGTACGACGAGATCGTAGCGCTGCAACGGCCGGAACCGCTGATCTTCGCGCTGGACATGGAAGTGGCCACCGAGCAGGAATTCGCCAATATGGCAGAGGGCATCTACCAGCAATTAGGACGCCTGGATGGCATCCTGCACAATGCCGCCCTGTTCGAAAGCCTCACGCCGATGGAAATGCAGACAGCGGAGCAGTTCGAAGCCATGATGTGGGTCAACGTGATTGCACCCTTTGCATTGACCAAAGCCTGCCTGGCCTTGCTCAAACGCTCGCAGGATGCTTCGATCGTGTTCACCCCGACCACCGCCGCACAAGTGCCGAAAGCCTATTGGGGCAGTCACGCCATCAGCAAAGTGGCGGCCGACCATATGGTGAAGATGTGGGCGCTGGAGCTGGAAAAGACGCCGCAAGTGCGCATCAATGCTGTGGTTCCTGGCGCAGTACAAAGTCCGCAGCGCAAGAAGACGCACCCAGGCGAGGTGCATGCCTCGCTGCCACAGGCTGAGTCCATTATGGCGACGTATCTCTACCTGATGGGGGCGGACAGCGTGGGGGTTAGCGGGCAGATAGTGGATGCCGGCAAATAACAAATTAGCCGGTCGAGATCCGACATAGTTAAGTGGCCTGGGAGCCAATACCAGTAAAGGACATCACCACTGCTGTAAGCCTCTTAAAGAGGCACATCAGTGGATATCCATGGGTCTGTGAGGGCATCTCCCTCTCGTGTCTTAGCGAGAGAAAGCCATTGTTTTCGTAGCGCAGGCGCCTGCGCTACAGATGCACGTTGTTTCGCTAGAGCAATAAACGCTGGGCCAGGCTGGCCGGTGATTCATATTTCTGCCAGTGGGATGGAATGATGCCCATGCTGCCATCCAGGTAGCCCCAGGTCACCAGGGCGAACTCCATGGCGTTGTCGTCCGCGGCCACGCCGTCTTCATAGCGATCGCCGATATACAACGACGACGCCGCCGGGATGCCCTCATCCGCCAGTATGCGGGTGATCATGAGCTTCTTGCTCGCCAGCGCCGGCGTGTAGAAATCCAGGGCGAACACCTTGTAAAAGTACTGTTGCCATCCCAAATACTGCAGGATTTTGATCGTGGGATGCAGACGCTTATTCGTCGCGATGTAGAGGGTTAACCCCTGCCCTGCCAGGCTATTCAGCATTTCGGGCACACCGGAAAAGACCACCGTCTGCTTATAGCCTTCGTTGTCGTAATGCGCCTTGAATTCGGCTGCCAGCGCATTCAGCAACTTCGCATCCTCGCTGCCGGAGAGTGTGGATAGTGTATGCATCAACGGCGGGCCGATCATTTCTGCTGTCAGTGCGCGCTGCGGTTTGATCTTTAGCGTATTGAAGGCATGGGCGAAGCCAGCCAGTATGCTGGCCGACGAGTCGATCAGCGTGCCGTCAAGGTCGAAGATGATGTGCGGTTTTTGCAATTGCGAGGGGTTTAACAAGCGGTTCAAAGCTCGCGCACTTTGCTGAGCGCCTCCTCGAGACGCTCCACAGCGAACACCTGCATGCCTTTGATCGCCTGCTTGGGAGCGTTGGCCTTGGGCACGATAGCATGGGTGAACCCCAGCTTGGCCGCTTCCTTCAGGCGCTCCTGGCCACGCTGGACAGGACGTACCTCCCCAGCCAAACCAACCTCACCAAACACAATAAGTTTATTGTTCAATGCCTTGTTTTTTAAAGAGGATACGATTGCAAGAAGCACTGCCAAGTCGACAGCAGGTTCACTGATCTTCACTCCTCCTACGGCATTGACGAAGACATCCTGGTCGAAACAGGCTACCCCGGCATGGCGATGCAATACGGCTAGCAGCATCGCCAGGCGGTTCTGTTCCAGGCCGACGCACAAGCGCTTGGGATTGGGTGCGTGCGCCTCGTCCACCAGCGCCTGCACCTCGACCAGCAATGGACGCGTCCCTTCCTGGGTCACCGTGATGCAGGATCCCGCGACTTCTTCTGCGTGGTGCGACAAAAACAAGGCAGACGGATTGCTGACTTCGCGCAAGCCTTTCTCCGTCATGGCAAACACGCCGAGTTCATTGACCGCGCCGAAACGGTTCTTGAATGCCCGTACCAGGCGGAAACTGGAATTGGGATCGCCCTCGAAATACAGCACGGTATCGACGATATGCTCCAGCACGCGCGGCCCGGCCAGCGCCCCCTCTTTAGTGACGTGGCCGACCAGGATGACGCTGATGCCCAACTGCTTGGCGGCCCGCGTCAGCTGCGCAGAACACTCGCGTACCTGCGCCACCGAGCCCGGCGCAGACTGCAAGGCTTCGGAGTACACGGTCTGTATGGAATCGATGACGGCCACGTCAGGCTTGTGCGCCTGCAACGTGGCGATGATCTTCTCCAGGTTGATCTCAGCCAGCAAGGCCAGCGGCGATGCGTCCAGCCCCAGGCGCTTGGCACGCATGGCGATCTGCTGCGCGGACTCCTCACCGCTGATATAAAGGGTCTGGCAGCTATTCCCGAGATGGCAGAGCGTTTGTAATAACAAGGTCGATTTACCGATGCCCGGGTCGCCGCCTATCAGTACCACGCCCCCCGGCACCAGGCCGCCGCCCAGTACGCGGTCGAACTCGGCGATGCCGGTGACGCGGCGCGGCACTTCGGCCGCTTCCACGTCCTGCAGTTTCTGGATACTGCTGGCTTCCGCCAGCGGAGCGTAGCGATTGGCACCGGGCGTTTCTGCAATGGTTTCTACCAGGGTATTCCAGGCGAAACAGCTGGGGCACTGGCCCTGCCATTTGGGCGACTGGCCGCCGCACTCGGTGCAGGTGTAATTGGTTTTTACTTTTGCCATTATTTCGCCGCTATTCCTTTGCTGTCATTCATTCTGCTAGCCTGACCGGCACCCGTGGCGCCAGCGCGCATAACAACTCGTAACCGACGGTACCGGACGCCTCTGCGACCGTATCCACCGGCACCTGCGAGCCCCACAGCTCGACAGCACTGCCGATGCCGGCTTCAGGCAGGTCTGTCAGGTCGACGAACAGCATGTCCATGGAAACGCGGCCGAGTGTTTTAGTCAATTTGCCGGCGACGCCGATCATCGTGCCGCTGGGGGTATGGCGCGGATAGCCATCCGCATAGCCGCACGCCACGATGCCGACCCGTGTAGGCTGCGCGGCGGTAAACCGCTGGCCGTAGCCCACGCTTTCCCCAGCCTGCATATCCTGTACCGCGATGATCTCGCTGGTGAGCTGCATGGCCGGCATAAGGCCGAACCGGGATGCAGGAGTGCCTGTAATCGGGCTCGCGCCATACAGGAGGATGCCGGGACGTACCCAGTCGTAGTGACTGGCCGGATAGCGCAGTATCGCCGCAGAGTTCGCCAGTGAGCGCGCAAACGTATAGTCCTGCGTGGCTTGCTTGAAAATCGCCAGCGGTGCGGCAATGCCTGCCTCATCGTCTGCGGTGGCGAAATGCGTCATCATGGTGATCCCGTGCACATTGGCACAGGCCTGCAGCCGTGTAACCGCTGCGGCATATGCACCCGGCTTGAAGCCAAGGCGGTTCATGCCGGTGTTCATCTTCAGGAATACGGGCACAGGCGGGATGCCATGCGCCTGTTCCAGCATGGCGATCTGCTGTTCGCAATGCACTACCAGGCTGACGCTGTTTTGTGCAGCGATGGCCAGTTCTTCCGGCTTGAACAAGCCTTCCAGCAGCAACAGCGTTTGCTGGTAGCCGGCATTGCGCAATGCCACGGCCTCATTCAGGCCCAGCACAGCAAACCCATGCGCCTGCTTGAGCCCGGCGGCTGCCCTCAGCAAGCCATGGCCGTAGGCGTTGGCCTTGACCACCGCCATCACCCTGGAGTGCGGGGCGTATTGCTGCACCACCTGCAGGTTATGGCGCAATGCATCCAGGTGTATGGTGGCAAGGATGGGACGCATGGCTAAATAAGCACTGGGGTAAGCTGGCTAGTAATCGTCAGCGGTGTGGCCGCCGCCGGCGAAGTTCTCAAAGCGGGTATGCTGGCCGAGGAAGGTCAGGCGCACACGCCCTATCGGGCCGTTCCGCTGTTTGGCGATGATGATCTCGGCCGTGCCTTTGTCCTGGGTATCCGGGTTATAGACTTCGTCGCGGTAGATGAACAGGATCAAGTCGGCATCCTGCTCGATCGCGCCGGATTCGCGCAGGTCGGACATCACAGGACGCTTGTCGGGGCGCTGCTCCACGCTACGGTTCAGCTGCGACAGGGCCACCACGGGCACATCCAGCTCCTTGGCCAGCGACTTGAGCGAGCGCGATATTTCGGAAATTTCGGTAGCGCGGTTCTCACCCTGCCTGCCGGATGGCGCCGACATCAACTGCAAGTAATCCACCACGATCAGGCCGAGCTTGCCGCATTGCCTGTGTAAACGCCGTGCCCGCGCGCGCACGTCGAAGGAGCTCAGGCCGGCACCTTCATCGATAAAGATAGGCGCATCATTCAGCTTGCCGAGTGCCGTGGTCAGCCGTACCCAGTCTTCGTCTTCCAGGTTGCCGTTACGCATGCGGTGCTGGTCCAGGCGCCCGACCGAACCGATCATACGGGTTGCCAGCTGCGTGGCCCCCATTTCCATGGAGAATACGGCCACCGGCAGCTTGGTATCCAGTGCCACGTTTTCGGCGATATTCAGCGAAAAAGCAGTCTTACCCATGGACGGACGTGCGGCAATTATTATGAGTTCGCCTGGCTGAAAGCCTGCGGTAAATTTATCTAAGTCAGAAAAACCCGATCCAACGCCAGTCACGGGCATTTTGTTTTCTATAAGCGCTAGGTATTTTTCTACGGCTATGTGAGAGAGTTCTTTGAGTGAAATAATTCCGCGTTTAGCGGTAGAATCTCTAATAGCTAAAATAGTTTGTTCAGCCTCGTCGATAACTTCGTTAACATCTTGACTCTGCGAGTAGGCTTTTTCGGTGATAGTTTTAGCTGCGCTAATCAAGCGTCTTAGTGCTGATTTACCTTTGACTAGGCGTACATAAGACAGTACGGCGGCCGAAGTAGGCAAAAATTCTTCAATTACGCTGAGAGTATTGGCGCCAATTTGTTCCAACTTTCCCGTGACCATGAGATAATTAGCGACCGTAACGGTATCTATTGGCTCATTCTTGTCATAAAGAGCGAGCATAGCTTCATAGATACTTTGATGGTGAGGATGATGGAAATCTTTGGGTATAAGCGTCTCTCCCCGAACCGCTTCCATGGCGTCCGGGTCTATGAAAATACTGCACAAAATGCCTTTTTCGGCATCAAAAGACTGAGGTGGACGGTGTTTGCCAAGCACCTCGTCGATAGACGCGTAGCTCAGACCTGTATCAAGGTCTTTACTGCGAGAGAATATCTCTTCTATGGGTACCCTCACACAAGTCAACTCAGGCTGTGTTTTCAGTA
>JAZKEL010000026.1:0-541 GCA_040387075.1 Pseudomonadota bacterium | reverse complement strand
ATAAAATAACCTTCGTAAATAACCAGTGTGAGTTCATATGCAACTAAAAAATTTCAGCCAAGCAGCGCAAAAAGTCCTCATCGATTGCCAAGCGATCGCCAAAAAAAATCATAACTCGGCCGTAGAGCCCGAACACTTAGCTTTAGCGCTCTTAATGACTTCTGAAGTAAAGCAGCTTTTAAGCAAAAAAAACCTTGAATACAAGGCGCTGGAAAGAGCTTTACTCGAATTAACTAACGAATTGCCTGTAAGCGTTGAGCTTGAACCCCGCTTTTCAGCCCGTTTAATCCAGGCCTTAAGCGCTGCAGAAGCTTATTCGTTGAGTAGCGGCAACGCCAATATTATAGTACGTGATATGCTTTTTAGTTTGCTTGAAAACAAAGATAAATACGGTTCACTCGGTGCGATTTTATATAAATATTTTTTGGATTTAGATAGGGGGGACAACCGAAAAGCTGAGAAATTATTTATGAGCGATTTTATAGATAATATTAATTATCAAGTCAGTATTACAAGTTTAGTAATTCAATTTTTTTTATTT
>JAZKEL010000025.1:7565-9129 GCA_040387075.1 Pseudomonadota bacterium | reverse complement strand
GGAAGTGGGAGATCAACGTGCAGGATAGCAAGGAGATCAATGCCTACTGCATGGCAGGCGGCAAGATCATGGTGTACACCGGCCTACTCGACCAGATCAAGCCGACGGACGACGAACTGGCTGCCGTCATGGGCCATGAAATCTCACACGCGCTGCGTGAGCATGTGCGTGAGCAGATGTCGCGTGCCAAGGCACAGCAATACGGCCTGCTGGGCCTGGCTGCGGTTGTGGGTGTTGCCACCAAGAATGCGGACAATGCCGGTGCTGCACTGGCGGTGGGTGGTGGACTGGCAGCAGTGGCCCTTACCCTGCCGAATAGCCGCACCGCCGAACACGAGGCCGACGAGATGGGCCTGGAACTGGCCGCACGCGCCGGTTACAACCCGAATGCCGCCGTGACGTTGTGGGAGAAAATGGGCGCGGTCGGCGGCAGTAAACCGCCAGAGATGCTGAGTACCCACCCATCAGATGCTTCACGCATCGAGGACATCAAACGCCTGATCCCCACCGTGATGCCGCTCTACCAGCAGGCCAAGAAATAAGTCTGGCCGTCAACCAAGACCATTATCCCCGCATTTTCAGCAGCGCTAGCCTTGCCGGCAAGCGCTGTTTTTATTGGTAATACCTGCCTTATTCACTGCACCAAACCACTGGTTTTGCTTAGAGCTAGGCGTGAATTCGGTTAAAATGGCGGTTTTCTCAAAATCACCCTGGAAATCCATATGTCTCAACTGCAAGCCATCATCGAAGATGCTTTCGAGCGTCGCGCCGACATCAATCCCGCCAATGCCACCAGCGAAGTCAAAGATGCCGTATTCGGCGTACTTGCCGATTTGGACGCCGGCAAGCTGCGCGTGGCCAGCCGCATCGGCGACACCCAGGATTGGGAAACGCATCAGTGGCTGAAGAAGGCAGTACTGCTGTCCTTCCGCCTGGAAGACAACAAATTGCTGGACGATGGCGTGACCAAGTATTTCGACAAGGTACCACCAAAATTCGCCGATTACACCGAAGAAGATTTCAAGACCGGTGGCTTCCGCGTGGTACCGAATGCCATCGTGCGCCGCGGTTCCTTTATCGGCAAAAATGCCGTGCTCATGCCTTCCTACGTCAATATCGGCGCCTATGTCGGCGAAGGTACCATGGTGGACACCTGGGCCACCGTGGGTTCCTGCGCGCAGATCGGCAAGAACGTGCACTTGTCCGGCGGCGTCGGTATCGGCGGCGTGCTGGAGCCAGTTCAGGCCGGCCCCACCATTATCGGCGACAACTGCTTCATCGGTGCGCGCTCCGAAGTGGTGGAAGGCGTCATCGTCGAAGACAACTGCGTGATCTCCATGGGCGTGTATATCGGCCAATCCACCAAGATCTACGACCGCGAAACTGGCAGCGTGACCTATGGCCGCGTACCCGCCGGCTCGGTCGTGGTCTCCGGCAATTTGCCAAAGGCCGGCGGCAAGTACAGCATGTACTGTGCGGTGATCGTCAAGAAGGTCGATGCCAAGACCCGCGCAACGACCAGCCTCAATGACCTTCTCCGTGATTAAGCTTTTTCCAATCTTGA
>JAZKEL010000025.1:4780-7555 GCA_040387075.1 Pseudomonadota bacterium | reverse complement strand
TATGGCCGCGTGCCTTCAGGTTCGGTCGTGGTATCCGGCAACCTGCCCTCCAAGGACGGCAGCTACAGCCTTTACTGCGCCGTCATCGTCAAGAAAGTCGATGCCAAGACGCTGGGCAAGGTCGGCATCAACGAGTTGTTGCGCGGGATTTAACATCCATGAAATTGTACGGAATTCCCAATTGCTCCACCGTCAAAAAAGCCAGAACCTGGCTGGATGAGCATGGCGTTGCGTATGAGTTTCATGATTTCAAGAAGCTGGGTATCGACCAGCCCACGCTGGATCACTGGCTGGGCCAGGTTGCCTGGGAAAAGCTGGTCAACCGTGCCGGCATGACCTGGCGCAGCCTGACGGATGCAGAAAAAGCAGCGGTACAGGACAACGCATCCGCTGCTGCACTGATGCACGCCAAAACCTCGGTTATCAAGCGGCCGGTGCTGGTCGATAACGGCAACATTATCAGCCTGGGCTTCGATGAAGCCGTCTACCAGAACTTGCGGAAATAAAAGGCGACAATCATGAGTAAAACCCTGGAACTTGCGAAAGACCTGATTTCACGCCGCTCCAATACGCCGGAAGATGCCGGCTGCCAGGAGCTGATGATCTCACGCCTGGAACCGCTGGGTTTCAAGATAGAGCGCATGCGTTTCGGCGAGGTGGATAATTTCTATGCGCGTCGCGGCACCTCTGGCCCGCTGCTGGTGTTTGCCGGCCATACCGATGTAGTGCCCACCGGCCCGGTGGAAAAGTGGCACACGCCGCCTTTCGAGCCGACCATCAAGGACGGCATGTTGTACGGTCGCGGTGCGGCGGACATGAAGACGTCCTGCGCGGCATTCATCACGGCCATCGAAGATTTCATCGAACTGCATCCTGACCATACCGGTTCCATCGGCCTGCTCATCACCTCGGACGAAGAAGGCATCGCGGTCGATGGCACCATCAAGGTGGTGCAAGCCCTGCAGGCACGCAATGAACTGTTCGATTACTGCATCGTCGGCGAGCCTACTTCCAACAAAGTCGTGGGCGACATGATCAAGAACGGGCGTCGCGGATCGCTTTCCGGCAAGCTCACTGTCAAGGGCATCCAGGGCCATATCGCCTATCCGCACCTGGTCAAGAATCCTATCCACATGGTGGCGCCCGCCATCAAGGATATGGTGGACACCGTATGGGATCATGGAAATGAATATTTCCCGCCCACTTCCTGGCAGATCAGCAACATGAACGGCGGTACCGGCGCGACCAACGTAGTACCGGGTGAAGTAGAGATTCTATTCAACTTCCGTTTCAGCACCGCCAGTACTGAAGAAAACCTGAAAGAACGCGTGCATGCCATCCTTGATAAGCATGCACTGGATTACGACCTGGTATGGGAGTACTCGCCGCCGTACATCACGCCGCGCGGCAACCTGGTGGAAGCCATCACTGCAGCGATTGAAGAGTCTTATGGCGTCACACCGGAGCTATCCACCACCGGCGGCACCTCCGACGGGCGCTTTATCGCCGATATCTGCAAGCAGGTGATCGAGTTCGGGCCGCTCAATGCCACCATCCACAAGCTGAACGAGTGTGTGGGCGTGGCCGATATCGAGCCGCTGAAAGACACGTATCGTATTACGCTGGAAAAACTGCTGCTCACCGAATAAGCATGGAACTGCTGTTGATATTAGCCGCTGCCGGCGGTCTTATCTGGCTGCTGTCGTCAGGCAGTAAAAAACCTGGCGCTAAGAATCCAGCTAGCAAACCGGGTGATAAGCCGAGTGATTATCGCCAAGACCCACCCACGAAAGACTGAATCCATGAGCACGCATCCTATCCACGAACAACTCTCTACCATACGCGACTGGCTGCGTTACAGCGTCAGCCGGTTTGAAGGAGCCGGCATCTTTTATGGGCACGGCACGGCCAATGCCTACGACGAGGCCGCCTGGCTGATCATGGCCTGCCTGCACCTGCCGCATGACACGCTGGAGAATTTCCTGGATGCGCAACTCGTCGATTCGGAGAAAAAACACCTGCTGCACCTGGTGGAGCGCCGCATCAGCGAGCGCATCCCTACTGCCTACCTGGTGCGTGAAGCATGGCTGAAAGGCTACAAATTCTACGTGGATGAACGCGTGATCGTACCGCGTTCCTTTATCGCAGAACTGCTGGAGGATTCGCTGTCGCCATGGATCGAATTTGCGGAGATGGTGGAAAGCGCAGCGGATATCTGCACCGGTAGCGGCTGCCTGGGCGTCCTGCTGGCAGATGCGTTCCCCGATGCCAGCATAGACGTTATCGATATCTCCCAGGATGCGTTGGCGGTTGCCAACATCAACATCGCCAATTACGGCCTGCAGGAGCGCATCACGGCTATCCAGTCCGACATGTTCGCGGCGCTGCAAGGCAAGAGCTACGACCTCATCATCAGCAACCCGCCTTACGTGGATGCACCTTCGATGGCATTGCTACCGCAGGAATACCGCAACGAACCGCAACTGGCGCTGGGCAGCGGCAATGACGGCCTGGACCACACGCATACCCTGTTGCGCGAGGCAAACAATCACCTGAACGATGGCGGCCTGCTCATCGTCGAGATCGGGCATAACCGAGACGCACTGCTGGCAGCCTATCCGGACGTGCCGTTCACCTGGCTGGAAGTGGAATCGGGCAATGAGTTCGTGTTCCTGCTGAGCAAGGAACAACTTCCATAGCTGCAGTCACTGTAGCGATGTGTAGCTCGTATCGCTAAGTTTGACGCTGCTTAAGAATTAATAACGCCGTGGCGTA
>JAZKEL010000025.1:0-4770 GCA_040387075.1 Pseudomonadota bacterium | reverse complement strand
AATGAGTTCGTGTTCCTGCTGAGCAAGGAACAACTTCCATAGCTGCAGTCACTGCAGCTATATATATAGCGATGTGTAGCTCGTATCGCTAAGTTTTGACGCTGCTTAAGAATTAATAACGCCATGGCGTATCGCCAGGCGCACCATTTCCAGCGGGCTGGTCACGCCCAACTTCTGTTTGAGCATGGTCTGGTAATTCGCCACGGTCTTATGGCTGATATTGAGCTGTTCGGCGATGTGGTCCACGCTGCCGCCTTCTACCAGCATGCGGAATATCTCGAACTCCCTGGCCGACAGCAGGCGGAAAGGGTCGTCGTCGCCGGACAGGTTCTGCAAGGCGATTTTCTGCGCCACCTGTGCACTTAGATAGCCACGCCCTGCCGCCACTTCCTTCACGGCCACCACCAGGTCATCCGCCTGCCCGGATTTCCCTACATAGCCTCTTGCCCCTGCAGCCAGGGCCTGCGAAGCGAATGCGGCATTCTCGTGCATGGAAAAAATGACCACCCTGGCATTCGGGTAGCGCGTGACGATGCGGCGTAAGGCTTCCAGCCCGCCCATGCCGGGCATGGACATGTCCATGACCAGCACGTCGGGCAGCAGCTCGCCGAATTTCTGGTAGGCCTGCTCACCGCTGTCTGCCTCGGCCACCACTTCCAGGTGGTCGTTCAGTTCGAGCAGGCGGCGCAATCCCGAGCGCACCACGGCGTGGTCGTCGGCCAATAGTATGGTGGTATTTTTAGTCATCTTGATTTCTGGTCACCGGTAGATATACCTGCACGGACACACCCTTGCCGGGCGCGGCGTGCAGTTCGAACTTGCCGCCCAGGGCCTCCACGCGTTCACGCATGCCGGCCAGCCCGAAGCCTGTCGATTTTCCTGGCGCAAATCCCTTGCCGTCGTCCGTGACTGAAAGTAGCAGTGCATGCGCGCTGCAATCCACGCTGATCGCCACCTGGCTGGCGTGGGCATGGCGGGTAACATTGGTCAGGCACTCCTGCACCATGCGGTATACTGTGATCATCAGGGTATCTTCCAGTCCGTGCAAACGGCCCTGGATACTGATACCGGCCCTGACCGAATTACGCTGTTGCCAGCTATCCGCCAGCTCACGCAATGCCGCTTCCAGCCCCAGTTCCTCCAGCACGACCGGGCGCAGGCGTTGCAGCATATCATGCACGATATCCATCATCTGGCGCGACACTTCGCCGATGGCGACTGCACTGGTCCTGGCTTCATCGATGGATTTGGCCTTGAGCACGGCGGAGGCATCGACATGGATTGCGGTCAGGTGCTGGCCTATCTCATCGTGCAGGTCGCGCGCCAGCGTCTTGCGCTCTTCTTCCTGCAGGGTGATCAACTGCTGGGTGAGTTTATGGTTATTGCTGATGCTGCGTTGCAGGGTATTGGCCATGGCGTTGAACTTGGCGCTGATGCTGCTGAGTTCAGGCAAGGTAAAGCTGGGCAGCCTGGCCTCCCACTGTCCCTGTTCCAGCTGCGTCAGTGCCACCAATATACGGTCGACCGGGCGCAAGGCTCGAGCCACTGCCCAGTACACCATGGCGTTGACCACCACGAAAAAGACCGCCACCAGCATCAGCAGGCTGAGGATATCGTTCCATATCTCGGCGATCTCGTAGGACGGGTCCGGCGTGATCACCAGTTCGCCCAGCTTGCGGTTGTTCACCACAATGGGTCTATGCGTAGGCTGCATCGACGGCGACACCACGTTCATGATGCCGAGAAACCAGGCCGGGGGCGTGTGTTCGTGCACCGGCTGGCTCACATGGTTGCTTTCACGCAGATTGCCGCCGGCATCGAAGAATTCGATGCGCAAGTGACGCACATTATCCAGGCTCTTGAGGCGAAACACCGAATCCGGCGCCTGCGTACCGCGATTCAACCATTGTTGCGTGCCGTTGTTCAGCCACTGGTAATCGTAGGCATATTGCGAGATCTCGGCATCCAGCAGGTGCAGGGCCAGCACGGTGGTGGATTCCACTTCCGCGCGCACGTCTTCCCTGGCGTTGTGCACCATGAATACCGCGCCGATCATCATGACGATGGCCAGTAGCAACGTGATGATCAGGTTGAGGCGAAGCTTGAGGTTCATTGCAGGCAATACACCAGGCATGGATAGGGTGCGCTTATTAGTTGCATGTTAGCAGTCCACATCATTACGTATCGGGATGACCACTTCTGGCTTGGGCAGCGTGGCTAAGGCTATTCGTTAATGGTTGTCTTAGTATTGTTCGCCATAGCGCATTCTAAAGACTTGGCAAAAAAGGTATACGGGAAAAACTCCCGCAACAGGAAAATATGCGGGGTATATCGGGAGAAACTCCTAGTCGGCGCGGGGACATAGTCCCTCACGCTAGTGGCAGCCGTCTTTTACAATGAATTCAGATTTTGGTTCACTCCATGCACCTTAAATCCTCCTACGTAGTACTAACGCCGGCGCCCTCCATGCGTCGGCATTTTTTTGCCTGCTGCATGACCATGCATCCTTCCAGAACCGCCTGGTATCGATTCGTCGACCCAGGCCCTCCGCTGTCAGCAGCACGTCCTCATATCAACCTATCAATTGCGCGGGTTCTCCAGCGCCATTCCCACGCGCCGCTAGCGTTTGTCGACAAACGCGGACAACCCCTGCAACGCCGACCGCACATAGCCGTCGACGGCAGTCTGCGCCGCTTCGTCATTCAGGTCCTCGGGCGGTTCATTGGTGGTGTCGGCACGATAGTAGCGCGCCATCCAGGTGATCTTGCTACCCTCTCCTTCCGCCTTTACCTTGATACGCCCGGTGAGCGAACTCACAGGCAAGGCCTTCACCTCGCTATCGGCACCCAGGCGGAAGGAAATGCTCATCTCCGCAGGCACCTGCTCGTCCACCTCCTCGCTGAAACTGGCACCGTTCTTTAATGTAAGTGTGCGTTTATTGGGTGCGCTGGCATTACATGCGCTAACTTCCGGGTTCCATTTTGCAATGGCGCACGCCTCGCTCAGTTGTTTCCATACCGCCTCCGGCTTGGCAGCGACAATGACCGCTTCGTCGGTTTTGCGTGGCGTCGGTCCGTGCGCAGCGGCCGGCAATGCAATGGCAACGAGTAATAAGGTGTAGATCAGTCTCATGTGGATTTCCTTCTGTTAAAAAATAATGAAAGTAGTAAAAACGGTCAGGTGTTAAAAAATGCAGATGCACGGCTCACGCCCCGGCGTACCCGGTCATATCCAGCCCGGCAATACTTGGCAAAAGAAGACGCGCCAAGGTAAGGGCCTGGCAGGTAATAGCGTAGCAAGAGCAGCAATGCCAGTACGGCCAGCAATGGGCGCAGGTCTGTAGCGGCTAGACGCCACTGCGCCTGCCGGACATCGGTCAGCCGGCTTGCCAGGCTGTCGCTGTCTTCAAGCCGCGAATACGCCAGGCCTGTCATTTTTGCCAGGCGTCGCAAGTTATCTGCATCCAGTGCCGACAGGTTGGCATTAGCGATTTCCGTGGGGTGCGTACCGTGCGGCGCATTGCGGCCATGGCTTTCCATCTGCAGCACCGATTGCACCTCTGCCATGCCGAAAGTGGCATATCGTTGTACATCCTCAAGCTCCCAGTAACCGTCTATATTGTCTTTCTCGTCGAGCTTGGGGATCGCTTGGGGATTGCTGCCGCCCGCACCGAACAGGATGCCCTGGACGCTTCCAGGCTTGCCATCGAATTGCGGCATATAGCGCGGATTGGCAGGCGGCGCCTGCTGGCCGTCGCTGATGAACGCCAGCCGCATGTGCTTGCCCAATACCGGCGCCTGGCCGATAGCATCGAATACGCCATGCGCGATGAAGGAGTCGGCCGCCCATGCCATGCGCCAGTCCATGCTGGCGACAGCCTGATCCAGTGCACCGAAATGTGCGCACACTTCCAGCGGTCGTAGGGTATTGATGGTATTCCGCTCGGTAAACAAGCCCAGCGCGACTTGGGAACCGCACGGCAACGCCCGCAATGCCTGGCGCATGGCCTGCTTGGCCAGTTGCAATCGGCTGACGGCCTGCCCGTGCTCGGCATAGTCGCGCACGTTCATGCTTTGTGTGATATCCAGTACCATGAACCAGTCGTAGACCGGGCGCGGCAAGGGCAGGCGGGGTTTGAACAGGCAGGCCGCCAGCAATAGCGTCGCCCACAGCAACAGGCGAGACCGCCTGTTTAACGCCGGCAATTTCACGGCATATGCCTGTTACAAGATGCGCACAATGTCACGGCATGCCTCGCGGGAAACCGGGAATGGAAGGCCAGCCGGTGGGTCGTTCGCCCATGTCCTGCTCTTCATCCTCGTCTTTCTGTTTGGAAACGGAGGAATGGATATCGGGCGCCAGACGCAAGACCAGTTCCAGGTTGTATTTGGCATCGTAATACCTAGGGTCAATTCGCAGGGCGCGCTGGTAGCCTTGCCTGGACAAGGCCAGCAGGGGACTAACGGTATCCCAAGCGGCCAGGCCCTGCCGATCCAGCAGTTCCATGGCCTGGCGCAGGTAAAGATTGGCGCTGTTGTAATGCGCAGCCTTGACCAGTTCCCGGTCTTGCCCGGTGCCGACCCTGGCATACAACGCCAGTGCCTGTTGCATATGCCCTGCCTGGGTCAGCCGCCAGGCATCGAGCAGTAACAATCGCTGTTCCTTACTGCCTGACTGGCTGCTTGGCTTGCTACCTGGGTGGAGAGCTGTGACAAGGGATGTGCTGGCTGCCAGTTGCTGCAGGCTGACCGCCTCGGCCCGGTGGTTATA
>JAZKEL010000024.1:0-5478 GCA_040387075.1 Pseudomonadota bacterium | reverse complement strand
CTGGCAAAGTTCGGCATCGATGCACAGGTGCCGGACATGAAGTTTGCCGTGATTGCAACCAGCCCGGTATTCGGCGGCAAACTCGTCAGCGTCGACGACAGCCGCGCCCTGAAACTGCCGGGTGTGCTGCAGGTGATCAAGGTGGATAACGCCGTTGCCGTGGTCGGCATCCATACCTGGGCCGCCAAGCGCGGACTGGGTGCACTGACTATTCAGTGGGACGAAGGCAAGAGCACGAATGTCACCACTGCGGACTTGATCGAAGACCTGAAGAAGGCAGCCCAGAAACCGGGTGCCGTCGCCAAGCGTGTTGGCAATTCCACGAAGGCTTATGAAAAGGCGAGCAAGACATTGAGCGTTGTGTACGAACAGCCGTTTCTGGCCCATGCCACCATGGAGCCCATGAATTGCACGGTGAAGATCGGGCCGGACGGCTGCGATATCTGGGTTGGTACCCAGATCCCGACCTTTGCCCAGGGCATGGCGGCGAAGACGGCAGGTATCCCGGTCGAAAAAGTAAGATTGCATAATTTCCTGATCGGCGGCGGCTTCGGCAGGCGCCTGGAATTCGATGGTGTAGTGCAGGCCGTCAAGATCGCCATGCAGGTGAAAGGTGCGGTCAAAGTGATCTGGACGCGGGAAGAAGACATCCAGCATGACATGTTCCGTCCGTATTATTACGACCGTATCTCTGCAGGCTTGGATGCCAATGGCAAGCCTGTCGCCTGGTCGCACCGCATCGTCGGTTCCTCGATCATGTCGAGGTTTGCACCCCCGGCAGTCAAAGATGGCGTTGACCCGGATGCGGTAGAGGTGTCGGCGGATCCTCCATACGATTTACCCAACCTGTATGTCGACTACGTGAGGGTCGAACCCCGTGATGTGCCGACAGCATTCTGGCGTGGCGTGGGCCCCACCCGCGGTACGTTTGTGGTGGAAAGCTTCATCGACGAGCTGGCGCACTTGGCAAAGAAAGATCCAGTGAAGTACCGCACGGAATTACTGGGCAAGCAGCCAAGGCTCAAGCATGCGCTGGAGTTGGCCGTTGCAAAAAGCGACTGGAGTAAACCCTTGGGAAAAGGCCAGGGGCGTGGCGTTTCTGCCATGTTCGCTTTCGGCAGCTACCTTGGCATGGTGGTGGACGTCACCGTCAATGATAAGGGCGAAATCCAGATCAACAAGGTGACGTGTGCAGTCGACTGCGGCATGACCGTGAACCCCGATACCGTCATCGCGCAAATCGAAGGCGGGGCCATCTTCGGCCTGACGGCAGTCTTGCATAACGAGATCACCATCAAGAACGGCCGTGTCGAGCAAACTAACTTCAGCGATTACCGGATGATGCGCATCAATGAGGCACCTGCTATCGATGTGCACCTGATAAAAAGTGCAGAGGCGCCGGGCGGTATCGGCGAGCCGGGTACGGCAGCCATCGGTGCGGCATTGGCCAATGCCGTCTTTGCGGCAACGGGCAAGCGTATCCGAAAGCTTCCTATCGGCAATCAACTGCAGAATGCTTAGGAGCCTGTGATGAAAAAAACGATACGACGTTTTAGCGTTCTCCTGAACTCGCTTCTGGGCGTGGCCATCTTGGGTTGTTCTTTACCTGTACTGGCTGACGCTGAGCCAGTACTTTCCAAAGGTGCATACCTGGCCAAGGTGGGGGATTGCGTGTCTTGCCATAGCGCTCCCCATGGCAAGGAATACGCCGGCGGCTTACCGATGATCACGCCTGTCGGGACTATCTACACCACCAATATCACCCCGGACCCTGTAACCGGCATCGGGAAATATTCAGAAGCGGAGTTTGCAAAGGCGCTCAGGAAAGGCATTGCGAAAGACGGCCATCACCTGTATCCCGCTATGCCATATCCTTCCTATGCCAAGGTAAGCGATGCGGATATCCATGACCTTTACGAGTACTTCATGAAGGAAGTGAAACCCGTCCGGCATGCCAATAAGCCGAGTGATATCCCTTGGCCGTTAAATGCAAGATGGCCGCTGGCAGCCTGGAATTTCGTATTCCTGAAAGAGGGCGCGTATGCCAGCAATCCTAAACAGGATGCGAGCTGGAATCGCGGTGCCTACCTGGTTCAGGGTCTGGGCCATTGCGGGGCATGCCATACCCCCAGGGGCCTGGCTTTCCAGGAAAAAGGCCTGGATGAAAAGAGCAAGAAATTCATGACGGGCAATACACTGGAAGGCTGGTCTGCCACCAACCTGGCGGGCGATCATAATACCGGCCTGGGCAGATGGTCGGAAGGCGATATCATCACTTACCTCAAATACGGCGCAAACCAGCATAGCTCTGCATTCGGCACTATGACCACCGTCATCAACAACAGTACGGAAGCGATGAGCATCCCCGACCTGGCAGCCATCGCCAAGTATGTGAAATCCTTGGCACCTACCGGGGATAAGGGCCAGAAGCCATACAACTTCAATGCAGATGCCACATTGGACCAGCTCAAACAGCCCACCAAATACGCTGGTGCTAAACTGTATGGGCAATACTGCCTGGCGTGCCACGGAGCGACCGGCAAGGGCGTTGCGCCTTACCTGTCGCCACTGGCTGGCAACCCCGCATTGATGGATCCGGATCCTTCTTCATTGATCAATGTAATCTTGAACGGATCGCCCCAATTGCGGCCGCAAGGCGTGGCAGCTCCCTACAATATGCCGAAATTCAGGCATTCGCTGAACGACGAGCAGGTTGCGCAGCTGGTTTCCTTTATGCAAGCCAGCTGGAACCACAACCTGGAGGCGACAAAAGCCAGTGCCGTTGCCAAGATAAGGAAGATGCCGCCATCTGCACACGAGTGACGTAAAGGATTGCCTTGATATCCCAGCAACTGGCCCAGAATTACCTGCTTTACTTCATCATGCCGGTTTGGCTTGTTGCCGGGATTGCTGACTGGTACTGCCATCGCCTCAGCAGGATAGAAGAGACGAGTGGAGTAAAAGAATCGTTTTACCACTTGGTGATGATGGGCGAGATCGGGGTTCCGGTCCTGCTGGGCCTGCTTTGCAAGGTGAACGCCCTGGTGTTGCTGGTGATGTTTTTCGGCTGGCTGACGCATGCCATTACCGCCTACCTGGATGCGAAATACGCGGTCCAGCATCGCCATATATCGACCATCGAGCATCACATCCATAGCTTCCTGGAAATCATCCCCATCATGGCGTTGTCGATGATGGCGCTTATGTACTGGGATCAATTCCTCGGGCTCCTCCACGTCGGTGGGCATGTCGCTGACTGGGGGCTGGCATGGAAACAACCGAGCTTGCCGGTACCTTATCTATTCGTGTTATTTCTTGGCTTCATTTTCCTGGAAGCGATACCTTACCTGGAGGAGTTCTGGAGAACCCTCAACAATAAATCATAAGGTAATATGCCCTTAACCTCGCCTCCAGATTCCTAGACTTTAAATTCGTAATTGGTAAAAATGAAAAGAGGGATCTTCTTTCGAAAATCCCTCTTTTACCTTGTCCGCCTTGGTGGCTACTTCATGACATCCATACCGCCTGCCTTATGATTTAATAGCAGGCATATCATTGCGATGGCCACGGAAGTTCACCGGTTTTTCATCGCCTCGCCTGTCTTCCAGCTTCCTGTCTTCCCACTTCTTGCGGTCGTCCTGCAGTTTCTGGCGTTGTTCAGGTGTCAGGATGGCGAGTATCTTCGCCTCGTTGCGGACACGTGCCAGCACTTGCTGTTTCTCAAGACCTGCCAGTTTGTCAGCCAGTTGTTGCGCCTTGGCATCGTCGAATGCCGGAGCGTTGCTCAAGGCACGTAATTCATCCATCGCTTGGTGACGTTGCTTACCCTGGTCGCGCATCGCCGGGATCTGGGCATAGGTGATCGCGAATACCTTGTCTTTCTGTGCGTCCGTCAGGTCGATGCCCCTCAGGTAGGGCGGAGTGAATTGAGCGCCTTGGGCGAATCCCTCGCCATGCATTCCTTTGCCATGTCTGGCGCCGCGTTCGCCAAAGCCATCATGGCCTGGTCCGCCGCGCTTATCGCCTTGTTCGCATGCCGGACCGCGATGGTCGCGTGGACCGTCTTTGCCGGGTTGCGGTTCTGCATGCAATGCCAGCGGTAATGCCATGGTGATGAGTGCCAGCGATAATGCTTTAGGCAGGTGTGAAATCGTTTTCATGTTGATTCTCCAAATGGTTGATTAAGCTTGTTCCGAAACGCCAGTGCATTGTGGGCCCGTGCTTTGTAAATCCGCGTTAAGCAAACGTAAAGTTGGGTAAAGCAGCACTTCCTGGCTCTCTGCCATGTGTCCGTATGCATGCGCTATGCCTTTGTAAAGTTGGGTAAATGCGGTTAATCAATGCTATGTGCGCGCGTTAACAATCGCTATCATGCTTGCATATTGAATGGATAAAAACGCCATGAGCAACGTATTACTGATTGATGATGATGTAGAGCTGGTTGGCATGCTTAAGGAGTATCTTGAGCAGGAAGGCTTCGATGCACAGGTCGCCCATGACGGGGAAAGCGGTGCCCAACTGGCACTTGCCAGCCCCTTCGATATCGTGGTGCTGGATGTGATGATGCCCAAGCTGAGCGGCATCGAGACGCTTCGGCTGATCCGCGCGCATAGCACCATGCCGGTGATCATGCTGACCGCCAAGGGCGACGACGCAGACCGCATCGTCGGCCTGGAACTGGGAGCCGACGATTACGTGCCCAAGCCCTGTACACCACGCGAACTGGTGGCCCGAATCCGTGCCATCCTGCGCCGTACCCAGGTCACGGCCAACAGCAATGAAGTCTTACAGATCAGCGTGGGCGCATTATCGCTGTGGCCGGAACAGCGCCGAGCCGAATGGCATGGCCAGCCGCTGGAGCTGACCAGCACCGAATTCAACCTGCTCGAAGTGCTAGTGCGCAATGCCGGCCATGTGGTCAGCAAGGACGATCTTTCCAGGCAGGGCCTAGGCCGTCCGCTGGCCCGGTTCGACCGCAGTATCGACGTGCACCTGAGTAGCATCCGCCAGAAGCTCACCGGGTTCGCCGAAGGCCAGCATTGCATACAGACGGTGTACCGCATGGGCTATCAGCTCGTCAAAAATGCTGAGTTGCAAGACAGCCAGCTGAAAGATGCGGCATTGAAGGATAGCCAGTAGCATGCGATTCAATATGGGCAGGTTGTTCTGGAAGTTCTTCTTCTTCTTTTTCCTGGCGCAGTTTACCGCCGTCATCGGTGTCGGGCTCACGGTCTGGATCGATACGCGCAACCATGAATCCGCTGGTATTGAAGCCGGCCCGCCAGCTCGCTCGGCAGTAGAAGCAGCATCGGCCACGCTGAAGTTCGGTGGTGTGAAAGGCATGCAGGCCCTGCTGGACGGCTGGCAGAAACGACGCATGCCGCAGGTGTATGCGGTGGATGAAACCGGCCGTGAAATGCTGCAGCGTCCATACTCTGAAACCACACTGCAAGCCGCGACAGAAATCGTGGAATCGCT
>JAZKEL010000023.1:0-2649 GCA_040387075.1 Pseudomonadota bacterium | reverse complement strand
TTGTATGCGGATTAATCCGTGCAACCAGCAAAATAGATCGGCGCTCGCGGCAAATAGCACTACCGCAAGCCCGGAAACTTGCCCTGCATGGAGCGCATCATCTTGGCCATGCCGCCTTTCGAGAACATCTTCATCATCTTTTGCGCTTCTTCGAACTGGTTGAGCAGGCGGTTCACTTCCTGCACCTGGACGCCGGAGCCGATGGCGATGCGGCGTTTGCGGGTGGCCTTGATGAGCTCGGGCTTGCGGCGCTCCAGCGGCGTCATGGAGTTGATGATGCCTTCGATGCGGCGAATGGCCTTGTCGCCATCGTCACCGCTCATCTTGCCGGCCATGCCAGCCATTTGCGCGGGCATCTTGTCCATCAGCGCGGCCATGCCACCCATATTGCGCATCTGCGTCATCTGCGCCTTGAAGTCGTCCAGGTCGAACGACTTGCCGGATTTGATCTTGTCGGCCAGTTTCTTGGCTTCGTCCACGTCGACATTCTTTTGCGCCTGCTCGATGAGCGAGAGCACGTCGCCCATGCCCAGTACGCGGGAGGCCATGCGCTCGGGGTGGAACGGTTCCAGGCCGTCGACCTTTTCGCTGACGCCGATGAACTTGATGGGCTTGCCCGTGACATGACGCACGGAGAGCGCAGCGCCGCCGCGTGAATCGCCATCCAGCTTGGTGAGCACGACACCTGTCAGCGGCAGCGTTTCGCCGAAGGCCTTGGCGGTATTCACCGCATCCTGGCCCTGCATGGCATCGACCACGAATAGGGTTTCGATCGGGTTGAGCAGCGTGTGCAGGTCCTTGATCTCGGCCATCATGGCTTCGTCGATGCCGAGGCGGCCGGCGGTATCGAAGATCATCACGTCATAGAAATGGCGTTTGGCGTGATCCAGTGCATTACGGGCGATGTCCTGCGGCTTCTGTGTGGCGTTGGAATCGTAGAAATCGACGTCCAGGTTTTTGGCCAGGGTGCGCAATTGTTCGATAGCCGCCGGGCGGTAGATATCGGCACTGGCCAGCAAGACTTTCTTCTTCTGCGCCTTGAGCAGTTTGGCCAGCTTGGCGGAGGTGGTGGTTTTACCGGAGCCCTGCAGGCCGGCCATGAGGATGATGGCCGGCGGCACGGCCGCCAGGTTGAGGCCGGCATTCTGCTCGCCCATGAGTTTGGTGAGCTCTTCGTGCACCACCTGGATGACGGCCTGGCCGGGAGTGAGGCTGAGCAGCACGTCGCGGCCCTGCGCGCGCGCTTTCACCTGGGCGATGAAGTCCTTGACTACCGGCAGGGCGACATCGGCCTCCAGCAGGGCCATACGCACCTCGCGCATGGCATCGGCGATGTTCTCTTCCGACAGGCGGGCCTGGCCGCGCAGGTTCTTGATGACGCCTTGCAATCTACCGGTTAAATTTTCTAACATGGCTTACCTTTTTGATGATCTGGTGTTGCGCTGCAACAGCGATTGCGTGATCCAGCCCACAATCGCGGCAAGGGTGTAAAACATGGCTTTAAAGGCTATTTGGGCTCATGCTATAGTGTGGTTAAGTAGCTGACACCCGCGATGCACCTTCGCAGCGCGCATTTCGTAAACACTGATTTTAACCTAACAGCCAGCCCATAGACAGACATGCAAGCATTAACCATTTCCTGGCCGTATTTACTCGTCGCCCTTATCTATGCCGCCGTCGCGGCGGATTTCTGGCGCGTGATCCGCGGCAGCCAGCCGGGCACTGAGCCTGGTAAAGCAGGCCTGAAGCAGAACCTGCGCTGGCATTCTGCGTTTATCGCGCTGGGCCTGGTGCTGCATGCCTGGATACTGTACGGCACCATGTTCAACGGTGGCCTCAACCTGAGCTTCGCCAATGCGTTGTCGGCGATCCTCTGGCTGACCGTGCTGATCTACTGGGTAGCGGATATTTCGCACCGCCTGCATAGCCTGCAGGCCTTTGTGCTGCCGCCTGCCGCGCTGTTTGTGCTGCTGCAGATGATGATGCCGCAGACGCACCTGCTGCCTTACGCCGACAAGCCGCTGTTCATGGCGCATTTGATCATCGCCATGCTGGCCTACAGCCTGTTCACCTTCGCCACCCTGCATGCCTTGCTGATGGCGGCGGCGGAGCGCAACCTGCACCAGAAAAGCTCGTTCATCAAACTGCCGGATTTCCCGCCCATCATCACCATGGAGACGCTGCTGTTCCGCGTGATCGGCCTGGGCTTCGTGCTGCTGACGTTCACGCTGATCAGCGGCATGCTGTTCTCGGAGCAGATATTCCACCAGGCTTTCAAGTTCAACCACAAGAACCTGTTTGCGACACTGTCATGGCTGATATTCGGCGGGCTGCTGCTGGGACGCGCGGTCTACGGCTGGCGCGGGCGCACCGCCATACGCTGGACGCTGACTGGGTTTGTACTGCTGTTGCTGGCCTACATCGGCAGCAAATTCGTGCTGGAAGTATTGCTGCACCGGGTCTAGCACCACAAGCTAAAAAGGCACTGCCCTGGGAGCCAATATCCATGCGGATCCCAGGGCAGCGCCTTTTGCGCAATTACATCTTCAAAAACAATCTTATCTCAGGCTGACCACAGGCCAGTTGTTCGCCTCCGCATACGCCTTCAGAGTCGGGTCGGGATCCACCGCAATCGGCTTGTTCACCAGT
>JAZKEL010000022.1:0-3321 GCA_040387075.1 Pseudomonadota bacterium | reverse complement strand
TGGCATCAAGCCCGCTTCTAACCGTCGTTGTGGCCCCAAAAACGGTGCCAGATAGCGCTAATGACAGCGCGCTTAATATAATGATCTTTTTCATGGAATACTCCTCACTCGATTGAAAGTTAACGATAAATTGAGTGAAGAAAGTTTAATGTAGGTCGCTAACCGAAATATTTGTAGGAGATTGCTCTTACTTGATTCGCTGTTACTGCATCTCGCCGCCTGATGGATTAAAGAGCTCCGTAATTGCAAACGGTAATTGCTTTAAAATAGCGTTTCTACCTTCTGTGCTCCTCATCTGTCCTCTATGAAACTTACTTTTCCGCAACACCTGGCTTTTGTCACGCTCATTGCTTTAACCTACTTATATATCGATATGCCCGTTGGGCTCTGGGTGGAAGGGAATGTCCGGAGCTATTACAGTTTCAAGCTGTATACCTCCAACATCCCCAGCATGCTGCTGATGCTAGTCATCGTGGTATCCAGTATCAGTTGGTCCGCCTACGTTTACTTGCGATTACAGCGAGTGGCTAACCGGCACCGCGATTTCTTTCTTATGCTGGGCACCGCCTTACCGCTGGCTTATCTGGCAAAGTCGTTTCTCAAATGGTGCTTCGGACGTCTGGAGACACGCCTCTGGCTGGTGGAGCCCGATCAATACGGCATGCACTGGTTCAATGGCGTAAATGGTTACGATGCATTTCCCTCCGGCCATATGCTGGTGATCACGCAGCTGTTTCTGGCTATCTGGTTTTTCTATCCACGACTGAGGCTGGTTAACCTGTTGGCATGGATAGGGCTGGCATTCGCGCTGATCGCCACTAATTATCACTTTGTGGCTGATGTAATTGCTGGCGTCTATATCGCTATAGTGCTGTATTGGCTCTGTGCCAGGGTATTAATCAAAGAAAGCCAAATCAATACCAATTGAGCTGATTGCCGGCTATCGGAGTGGCGGGCTGGCGTATTCCAGACGATATATCTACTTTTGTGTTGAGGCATCAACATAAGCTTCTTCCCGCAAGCCTAAATCTTCCCGCATTACATATCTGATTACATAAAATACTTATTTGAATCAATGATCTAAAAATTATTTTTATGTTGTATTCAATGGCATCTGAACGGCACAGCATTTGCTGATATAGAAGCATCTAACAATTATGAAAGTGTCCCGATGAAATTACCCGCATTCGTACTCGCAATTGCTGCACTGGCTTACATAGGCTCTGCCAACGCTGCTTTGCCTTTAACCAATCAATACACCTTGACTTCATCCGCCACTAACGTCAGCGGCAATCAATGGAAATTCGACTACACCATCACCAACCTCACAGAAGGTAGTGTTGGCAGTCAGCTTGGTCTGGACGGTTTTTCTATCGCAGTGCCTACCACAGCAACATTCGTCAGCGAGTCTTCTCCCGCATCGTTCAGTTCAGGTGGTAACTGGGCTTTGAGTGCGTCACCTTTCCTCGATCTACGTGGAAACAACACACAGAATTTTTCAGGCGCTGCCGGTACTGCGATCCTGACATGGTGGGGTTACAACACGCAGTCTGTTTACCAGGAAGGTTCTACAGCCAGCTTCAGCATCACGCTGGATAATGTTTCGGTAGGTAACAGTGCGGCTGCAATCACAACGTATTGGGGCTTTACCACACCAACAGCGTCCCAATTCACAACTAATGAATACGGTAACTACACAACCTATTTGACCAACGTCGTATCGCCGGTTGCCGCAGTGCCGGAACCGGAAACGTATGCAATGCTGTTAACAGGCCTTGGTTTAATCGGTTTTATTGCCCGCAGAAGGCAAAAAGCAGCTTAACTGTTCGCAGTTAAGTAAAACTAAGCCCGTCTCACGACGGGTTTTTTTTGCCCGTGGATCTGCTAAATGTTGAAAGCCACGTTACATTGCAACATGTGTTGGGCACTATCGCCTTATCCCTTACAATTCAGGCTATCGAATCGCATCTAGCCACAGGAAATCAAATGGAACGTAAATTCAGGAATCCAGCATTACTCGCCATCGCCGTCATCACCTTGCAGCTAAGTGGGTGCGGTGGTTTTAGCTTATGGCCTTTCGGTAGCAGTGACGATAAAGCGTCAATCGATGTCACCAAACCAGCGAACTCCACAGAGTATCTATGCGAGGCCAACAAGAAGTTCTACGTGAGGAATATCGATAAAGGCGAGACAGCTTGGCTGATCCTGCAGGATCGTGAAGTAGGGCTGCCCAAAGTATCCGCAACCCGCTTCAGCAATAGCATTACCACCCTTGACCTGGCGGGCGATTCAACCACTTTGGAGATCAACGCCACCACCACCTATAAAGGCTGCAAGGCAACTAGCCCAGGCAAGCCCTGATCTCCAGCAAGCCATATCCAGCATTCACCTGCCGGCATGCAAGTTGGCACTGATTATGCATTAGTAACTTTGCGTTGATATAGAAGTTGTATTACCTGGGATTTAATTAGTTAATGAAAGGGAATGACAATGAATACCACCAAAAAGCATGCATCGAGAAGTGCCAGCCAATCCGGCAAGGAACCTGTTGCATTTGCAGTCACCAGCCGCTATGCATCCGCCATCCCGGAAGACGACGATATAGAGGTCAGCAGTGCCGAGGATGAAGACATCTACGCGGATATCGGCATGGGCGACTACCACGCGCTAGATGAATATTAAAATTTGAATATAAAAAAGTTGAATATTAAAAAGCTGAATATTAAAGAAACTGAGTAAGCCGAATATTAAATAGCCGCACTAGCTTCCGTATTCGCGGGTCGGCATTAAGCTTATTTCTGTTTCAGCTGTTTCAGCTGTTTCAGCTGTTTCAAATCGTCAATGATCTCCTGTGAATGCCGCGAGGTATCCACACTTAAATACGTTTTCGCGATCCTGCCTTTGGGGTCGATCAGAAAGGTATAGCGCTTCGCTATCTTGACGACCACCAGGTTGGTCAGTGCGCCATAGCTATCCGCCACCATGCCATCTTTATCCGCCAGCAGAGGGAATGGCAGCTTGTACTTCTCCGCAAATTTCGCATGCGAGTCCGTATCGTCCACGCTGATCCCGACTACCTTGGCATCCAGTTTTTCAAGCTCGAACAAATCATCCCTGAAATGGCAAGCCTCCTTCGTGCAGCCTGGCGTATCGTCCTTTGGGTAAAAGTACAGCACTAGCCATTTCCCGGCATAATCCGCCAGCTTATGCGGCTTGCCCTGCGCATCCTGCAAGTTGAAATCCGGCGCAGGCTGGCCGATCACAGGTAAATTCCCGGCGAAGCATACGGCCCGGTAGGTGAGTAAGCCCATTCCCACCAGC
>JAZKEL010000021.1:0-1817 GCA_040387075.1 Pseudomonadota bacterium | reverse complement strand
TACCTTACGTTACCGGCTTTCCAAGCTGGGCCTAAGCAAAGACAGTGAAGAGAGTTCTAATACAGAACTGGATGACCGCACCTGACAAGCCAAGGCGCAAGACATTATCCGGCGGCGGGACAACTGGCAATGACGTTACCCGGTATTAAGCGCAGCTAAAAAGTAAGTCCCAGCGTGGTGGACAGGATGTGGTTCATGCGGTCTAGTTGCTGGGTATTGACGTATTGATTGATATATCCCATTTCCAGCTTCACCGTGGGATTTGCCGCCCATGACGCTCCAAGGAACAGGCGATTCTGATCCGTCCCGGCATGTGCACCCCAATCGGTATCGTTCAAGTTGATAAAAAACTCATCCCATACCACCAACGCAACTGCCGGATTGCTAGCCAGCGGCTTGCTGACGCGCATCATCTGCCGCAAGCGATAGCCGGTATCATCCCCTGCCTCTAATCGACGCTCTTCAAACCGGGTACGGTTCTGCAGGGTAAAGGTCTGAAAAGGATCGAAATTATAGGTATATTGCTGCCATAAGCGGTTTTCTTCACTGGCGGACCGTCCTGCTGGATGGTTGGTAACGTTGGCGTACCCCAGCCAGATGCTGCTTTTAGCGGACAATTTATAAAAGAGGGCCGGCCTTAGCAGTACGGAATCCAGGTGGGCACCCTCGTCGCGCCAACGCGGCTGGATTTCTGCATACCAATTCCAGCCCTCTGCAGGCAACTTGCCCTGTGCATTCAGGTTAAACCAGATTCGGCCGTCTTCCTCAGTATCTGCCCAAGCGCTTCCATAGAAAGCGGGAAATGCCAGACACAAGGCTGTGATTACTCGCACTACCATTGTCGAAAAGCAGATTTTCATGTTGTTCCCCGATGAACTGACCGTCTAATGTCACGATGAGGACGGAGAATAGAAGGCTCCATGCATGCTAATGCAGCACGATGAATAAATAAATAACGTACATCGCACCGTTTACAAACAGGTGCCAGACTTTAAGTCCACCACGTGCCACGAGAACGCGTAGCCATACCGCGGCAAGTAGCGTAATCAATACGCCAGAGAGGACTTCCAGGCGTGGTGCCCATGGCGTGAGCATGATACCGATGGCGGGTAACAGTGTTCCTTGAAACACCATGGCGCCGGTAATGTTGCCGAACGCCAAGGTGTCCTTGCCCTTACGTATCCACAGGATGCTGTTCACCTTTTCCGGCAATTCGGTGGCGATCGGGATAATCAGCAGGGACAGCAGCAGCGCGGAAATACCGATCATCTCTGCCGCTTCCTCCACACCCCCGATAAAGCCTTTGGCACCCGCCAGCAGTAACGCCAGGCCGAGGATCAATTGCACCGTGATGACTACCTTGTTATTAGGCAAGCCCAGGCGGCACAGAAACATGGGGGAGTCCGATTCGGTGGCATGCCCTTCTGCCACCAGATCCTTGGATGCCCGTAATGTCATGACGATATAGACGATGTAAATAAGCACCATGCAGCTGCCCAGGGCATAGCGTACTTCCGTCATACCATGCGGGATAAACATGGCTAGCGTGGCAAAGCCGAATGCCACGATGAAAAAATTGAGGTCGCGTGTCAGGCCGGTCCTCTCGGGACGCAATGCACCTTGTTTACCGCGACTGGCCAACACGGAAAGCGCCATCAGCGAAATTGACAAGGTCGCCAGCATGAGTGGTGCGCCCAGGATGGCGCCGACTCCGATTTCCTCATTGGTATGCGCATTCTGCGTGCCCGCCAGCAGAGCCAGCAGCGGCACCGAGGTCTCCGGCAAGGCAGTACCGACCGCGGCAAACAGCGACCCGG
>JAZKEL010000020.1:0-1771 GCA_040387075.1 Pseudomonadota bacterium | reverse complement strand
GCAGGGCGCCGTGATGGCAGCGCACAATGCCAGGTTCGATTACGGCTTCCTCAAGGCCGAATACAGGCGCATGGGCGCTACCCTGCGGCAACGCACGCTATGCACGGTGAAGCTGTCGCGCCGCTTGTACCCCGATGCCAGCGGCCATGGCCTGGATGCCATCATGAAACGTCACGGCCTAAGCACCAATGCCCGGCATCGCGGCATGGGCGATGTACAGCTCATGCTGGATTTCCTGGAATCGGCCCGGCAAGAGCTCGGCACATCCGCTGTATTGGAGGCCATCAATCACCAATTGCAGGGCCCCAGCCTGCCGCCGGGGCTGGATGCTGCATTCCTCGAAAGCCTCCAGGATACGCCCGGCGTGTATATCTTTTATGACGATAGCGACCTGCCGCTGTATGTCGGTAAAAGCATCAAGCTGCGTACGCGCGTGCTGAATCATTTCGCCAGCGACCATACCTCGCACACCGAGATGGAAATGGCGCTCAAGGTCAGGCGGGTGGAATGCCGGGAGACCGCCGGCGAGCTGGGTGCGTTGCTGCTGGAGTCTAAATTGATCAAGCAATTGCAGCCCGCCTACAACCGCCTGCTGCGCTCGACCAAAAAACTGTATGCCATCCGCATGTCGGACCGCATGAATCAATTGCCGTGGTTGAAGATCATCACCACCAAGGATATCGACCCGCAGGATTTCGAATTCCTGTACGGCATCTGGCGCACCAAGAAAGCTGCGAATGAGGTGATACGCCAACTGGCGGCCGAGTTCCAGCTATGCAACAAGCTGCTGGGGATGGAGTCGGGCAAAGGCGCATGCTTCGGCCACCAGGTGGAGCAATGCACAGGCGTGTGCGTGGGCAAGGAGAAGCATGAACTCCACCATCTGCGTCTCCGCATGGCAATGATGGCCTATAAATTAAGCGGATGGCCGTATGAGGGCAGGGTGGGAATACGGGAGCTCAACCCGGATTCCGGCAAGACTGAAATACACCTGTTCGAACACTGGTGCCACCTGGATACTGCGGAGAGCGAGCAGGAACTGGAAGATGCGCTCAATACTAACTACGAACTGGCGTTCGACCTGGATGCCTTCCGGCTTATTGCCAGGGCACTGGAAACCAACCAGGCCATTATCCAATACGGCAAACGGCAGGGAGAAGCAACGATCCAGTAATCGGTAGAGCAATGATTTCTTACAGGTAAATCAGAATTTTACTTACAAAAAGCAGTGCACATGCATGGCTTAATATTCCAAATTAAGTCTATATAAAAACCATGCTAAAAACTGTTTTAAAGCGATTGCGAGGGGCGAACGAAGAGGGTCTGCCCATGCCTGAAAATCAGTTGAAATCCAGTTCATCCAGCACAAAAATCCCCAATTACGGTGTGGAAGTTGAAGAGGTGCCGTTCACCGAATTCGACAGACGCAACCAATCCCAGGTGAAGCTGCCGATCGGGTACGAGCGCCGCAACTGCCGGCATAAATACCAGCTTACTCGCAAGTGATGTAAATTCTGGAGTGATGTAAATCCTGGTGATGCCAGCCCCACCTTGATAGGGCTTTGCTTACCCTGCCTTGCACCTGTAAATCCGGAATGCTTTAAATCACCGACATGCAGCCTAGGCATTTGCACTATAATTTAAAAAAATAACGATGCCGTCCGCTTTATGCAAACCATGCTCCGCCAAGTACTCGCTTTCATGTTCCTAATGGGAGCGCTCGCCTCCAACGCCCACGCTGACATCCACCAGGAATGTGCGTTGCACGAAC
>JAZKEL010000019.1:0-2188 GCA_040387075.1 Pseudomonadota bacterium | reverse complement strand
GCCCGGCTCGTTCGCCACAAATTCAATCGCGCGCATCTGGCCGACCGCCACATCCGTCGTAACTTCCGGCCAGCGCGCAGAGGACGGCACCCACCCGCCGTCCGTGCCCGTCACCTGGAACTCATGACCGTGCAAATGGATAGGGTGGTTGGTCATGGTGAGGTTGCCGACGCGTATGCGTACCCGGTCGTTCCTGCGCACAACCAGCGGATCGATGCCGGGGAATGCACGGCTGTTCCAGGTCCATAGATTGAAGTCCAGCATGGTATTGATCTTTGGCGTATAGCTGCCGGGATCGATATCGTAGGCATTGAGCAAGAATATGAAGTCCCTGTCTACCGGCATGAATTTGGGGTTTTTGGGGTGCGTCACCCAGCTCCCCATCATGCCCATCGCCATCTGCGTCATTTCGTCTGCGTGCGGGTGGTACATAAACGTCCCGGCGCGCTTCGCCTCAAACTCGTACATGAATGTTTTACCAGGCGGGATAGGCGGCTGGGTCAAGCCGCTGATCCCATCCATGCCATTCGGCAATCGCTGGCCATGCCAGTGCATGCTGGTCACCTCGGGCAAGCGGTTGGTGACGAACATGCGTACCCTGTCGCCTTCGACCACCTCTATGGTCGGTCCTGGGCTTTGCCCGTTATACCCCCACAAATGCGCTTTCATGCCGGGTGCTATTTCGCGTGTTACAGGTTCCGCCACCAGGTGGAATTCCTTGATGCCGTTGTTCATGCGCCAGGGCAGGCTCCAGCCGTTGAGTGTAACAACCGGGTTGTACGGCCTGCCGTTAGTGGGATGCAGCGGCGCCTGGGTGGCGGCGGCATCTGCCGATACCAGTTCCGGCAGGGCGGCCATGGCGACCTTGCTGACAGTCGATGCGGCAATGCCGGCACCTGCAAACCTGAAGAAATCGCGACGGCTGATGCCTCGTGTGAATCTTGAAAAATCCATGTTTATTTTCCTTCCATCATGGTGGTACTGCCAAGTAGCGTCATGTCCAGCGCACTGTCCGCCAGCCAGAAATCGCGCAGGGAATCGATATAACTTTTTACGCTGCCCACTTGCGCGCGCGCATCTGCCAGCAATTCAAACGGGCTTACCAGCATGCCGTTGTAGCGTAGCTGGTTTTCATCCAGGATCTTCTTACGCAGCGGCACGACCTCGTCGCGGTAATGCCTTGCGATGTCGTAACTGGCGCGATAATTGGCGTACGCCTCACGTATTTCAGACTGGGCATTGATCGCCACCTGCGCGGTGCGGTTAACTGATTGCATGTAGATGGCTTCAGCCCTTGCTACACGCGCTTCGCCCCAGTCGAACAGGGGGAGTTCGAATGCGATACCCACGCCTTTTTTATAGGCATCACCACGGCGACCTTCCAGCACCCTTGCCGGGCCGATCTCCAGCACATTGATGAAGCGTGTCTTCCGGGTCAGGCCGAGCTGTTTGGCAAGGGTTTCTGTTTCCGACCGCATGGTTTGCAAGTCCAGCCGTTGCTCCAGTCCCTGTTTTTCGAATGGCTTCAATGCCTCGACGCTGCTTGGCAGGTCGGGCAGGCGCTCAGCCAGCTGTATCTTTTCCGCTTCCAAACCCAGCAGGCGGGACAGCGCTTCATACGCAGCATTCTGCTTGTTGCGTGCGTTAGCATATTCCAGTGCCGCATCCGCATAGAAGCTTTGCTCCCTTGCCTGCTGAAGCGTATTGAAGTTGCCGGCTTTCACCATGCGCCGTGCCAGCTCGGCACTGGCTTCTGCCGATTCCTTCACCAGTTCGCTGTAATGTACTTGCTCATTCGCCGCTACCGCATCGAAATAGGACAGCCGGGTACGATGCGCAAGGCGCAAAACATCGAGCGCGATGGCCTGTTTGGTCTGCTCGAAACGCCGGCCTTCGATCTCCCGGATTCTGGGCATGGTCAGCAATGAAAAGATGTTGAAGGTGAATGCCTGCTCGATCTTGTAATCGCCGTCGTTCCTCGCGTACAGCATGGAAAACCTGGGGTTAGGTAACCGCCCTGCCTGTACCACGTCCGCTTCCGCAATGCCCAGTTCGCTGAATGTGGCTTGCAAACCCCGGTTGTTGAGCAATGCGATCTGCACGGCACCCTCGACATCCATCCGTTGTTGAAGAAGCTCATCGACACGGCTTACCAGCTGGGCACGTTCAGGCTCCGTTTTCGGCCAGG
>JAZKEL010000018.1:0-13819 GCA_040387075.1 Pseudomonadota bacterium | reverse complement strand
CCCGTCATCGGAACGCCAACGCTTATTTCTTAGGTGCATCCTGCAAGAGCTTGGTACTGAAGCCGAAAAGCTGGCCCAGCCAGATAAAGATCAGCCATGCCAGGATGCCGAACGGCATGTATCCCATGTATCCCAGCAGCGGCATTTCGGCAAAGATATGGATCACATTCACGTACGGGATGTCGTACACCCAGTAATTGGGGTTGGTGATCGGCGTGGCATCCGGATGCATACTGCCCCAGTTCCACACCTCCCAAAAAAATCCGTTTAGCAGGGTACTTAGTGCCATCAGGATCATGGGATTCCAATTGCCGACAGCAACATCGGAGAACGGCGTCCATATCTTCAGGCTGATCAGCACGCCGGCAAATACCGCCAGCGGGCCTATCCACATGACCCAGAACAGGGGGTAGGGAAAAAACACCATCGCACCCAGCAACAGGATGCCAGCCCATAGCAAGAGGTTGCCCGGCAACGCCAGCTTGGGGCCCTGGCTATAGCGGTTAGCCAGTTTCGGGCAACTGTTGAGCAAGGTATACCACTCGAACACCGCAGGCCACACCGTGGTGTACGCCACCAGAAACAGCGCGACCACCGTTGCATGGCTGAGTGCGGGTATTTCATAACTGTTCGGATAGAACCAGTTACCCAGCGCAAAGTAGTCGAAATACTCGAATAGGGTCCAGCCTACCAGCGAGACGACTGCACTGATCAGCAAGGTTCTGGGGCGAGAAGCCAGTAATGAATAGCCGCCTGTTCGCTGATACACCAGGCCATCCAGCGTGATAATGAACCCCCACCATAATGGCGTGAATGCGTAATACACGAGATCGCCGAAGGGGGTGACGCGCTTCCACATCAGCCACCAGAAAAATAAAGTGACGGCAGCCCCTATCCAGAACCATAACGGGAAACGAGCGGGTGTCGGACTGGGCTGCGGCGCAGGGACTTTAAAGCCAAACCATTGCGGAAAGAATAGAAATGCAAGTATGCCGACCTCAACGATGGCGAGGACTACGAATAGCGTCAGGTTGAAACCGGGTGGAATTTCGACGAAGAGGGGCGGGAAAACACCGAACCCCGGCGGCAAATGGGTTTCCGGGTACATAAACCAGGATGCCACCAACGGCAATATGAGTGAGAGTAGTACGGGCCAGACAAGATTTATTTTGTTTTTATTCATAACATCCCCTTATGTTGACTGACAGCTTGATTCAAACCACGTTTAACTTCCTGCGATCTTAGGCAACGTCATCGTTCCTGCCGCTTCTTTGCGCTGGCGCTTATTGGCATACATGCGGGTATCCGCCAAATGCATCAGGCTGGTGATATCCCCACTTTCATGGACAAATACGGTACCGGAACTGAACCCCGCGAATTCAAAACCGCCTGCCTTCAATTCGCTGACTGTCTCAGTCAGCATCTGCGCGATGAATTCCTGGTGACCGCCGAGCGAAGTAATGGCGAATTCGTCGCCGCCCAGGCGATGCAAGATAGATTTACCATGCAGCTTCCTGCGCAGGGTGTGGCCAAACCGCGTCAGCAGCTGGTCGCCACGTTCATGGCCGAATTTATCGTTGTAGTATTTAAGGCCGTCAAGGTCAAGGAAGGTAAGACTGCCCGATGGCGGCAACTTGATGATTTCAAATTCCAGCGCATAGCGGTTAGGTAAGCCGGTCAATGCGTCCGTCATGGCGATGTGTTCGCTTTTCTGTAACCGGGATAAAGCATGCTCCTTATCGCGATGCAACTGGGCGAACTGGTAAGACAGCACTAATGCCAGCAATATCGCCTCGGTGGCGACCGAAAGCAGGCCGAGATGCTCAATGTAAAAGCTATAGCTGCCTACAAGGCCTTGGCTGGTAATGGCAACTCCGCCCAAAGCGAAAAAAACCAATATTGCCACCACATACAGGCGCCCTGAAGTATTCCCCTGGTATCCGGTCGTAAACCCGGCCACCAGTCCATAACATAAAAACAGGCCGACACCGTATCTCGCAAATTCTAGTGTCCAGCCTGGGTTTAGGTACGCCAGCCCGATAAAGAACACCATTACGGCCAGCAGCGCAATGCCGGTGTAGAACAGCTTGCGGTTAGAGACCGGCGATATGCCGAGCAGGTGAATGACAAACACGACATAAGCCAGGTTTGAAATAAGGATGGGCGCGCTGCTCAAATAAAACTCATGGATGCCGAACAGGTCGGAAAGCACCAGCAAGCCAGCGGAATTGAAGATCAGGTTGCCCAGGATAAACACGGCATACATGCCCTCCGCAATATGCAACCGCACTCCTGCCAGGGCGGCATAATAAATGCCCAGCGCAATGAATATGCCCAGGCACACCAAGGTAAGCGCATTGGTCAGCTTAATGGATTGCCGATAGTCGTCCAGTCCATCGAGATAGGGTTGCGGCGGGGCAATGAAATAGGGGGAAACCAGCTCGGTCACCAGTTGGTAATGGCCTGCTTTTAATGCAAGCGCACGGCCATGCCGCAGGAAGAACGGATTGACCTCGGGGCTCATGATGCCGCCCTGGGAAGAGGCAACTTCCTGGCCGGCACTATCCAGCACCACGTGCCTGAACTTGCCGAGCGTACTGGAATTCTTGAAATCGATGACGTAATCATCATCGCGTGGGATATCGAAACTGCCGCGAAAGAGGAAATGACCGCCGGTTATGGTAGGCGTTGCCAGGGGGGTAAGTGTGCTGACATCCACACCGGCCAGATCGAAGTTTCCGGCCTGTCTTCCGGCCTGTTGAAGTTCGCCAGGCACTGAAAACCATTGCCCTGCTGGATCAATAGGCGCTGCCTGGCAGAATAGCATCGGCCAGGCAAAAACGATTGCCGCGATTGACTGGCAGGCAATACGTATCGATCTCATGTACTGAACATCCCCGGTTGAACTACTCTGGAATTCCAATGAATGTGGATATTAATAGTCCTTTGTGCATGTTATTTTGTGTCACAAATCAATATATAACACTACTAAGGCACGGGCTAATGGCACGGCTTAATTTTGACATCCACAAGGCCGATTGTATAGGTGTTGAGCCCGATAACGCAGCTTATGGTGCGGGATTCATGTATTTCAACTGCAAAACATCAATTTCAGCCAGCATTTCGGTAGATAACGGGCGATTCCATGCAGCGATATTTTCAGCCAGTTGCTCCATGCTGGTCGCGCCGATGATGGTGCTGGCGACAAACCAGCGGTGGAATACGAAAGACAACGCCATCTGCGCCGGGGTCATGCCGTATCGCCTGGCCAAGGCGGCATACTCCCGCGTTGCTTCCGTTACGCCAGGCTTGGTATACCGCTGCGCATACCCGGTAAACAAATTAACCCGCCCCGATGCCGCAGGATCATCGATGTACTTGCCTGACAAATGCCCGAATGCCAGCGGTGAATATGCCAGCAGGCCGACATTTTCACGGTAGGCAATTTCCGCCATCCCGAACTCGAAGGTGCGGTTGATCAGGTTATAGCCGTTCTGGATGCTGGCGATGCGCGGCAGGCCGTACTCTCCGGCTATACGCAAAAACTCCATCACGCCCCAGGGCTGCTCATTGGAAACGCCGACATAGCGGATTTTCCCCTCCTGCATCAGTTCGGCCAGCGTCTCCAGCTGGGCTCGTATCGTCACCCACTGCTTTGGCTCGCCATCCTCCATTTCCTGGGCTGGGTCGAACTGGTATTGCCCGAACATCGGCACGTTACGCTCCGGCCAGTGCAACTGGAAAAGATCGATGTAATCGGTCTTGAGGCGCTTGAGCGAGTCCTCGATGGCAGTGCGGATATTGCCCCGATCCAGTGAAGAAGGACCGCCGCGGATCCAGTCGATCTTGCGGCGAGGCCCGGCGACTTTGCCGCTAAGGATGATGGTGTCGCGCACCTGGTTTTTCAGCCAGTTACCCACGATAGTTTCAGTGCGCGTGCAGGTTTCCGCCTTGGGCGGCACCGGGTACATCTCGGCGGTATCGATAAAGTTGATGCCGTGCGCCACCGCATAGTCCAGTTGCGCATGCGCCTCTTTTTCGGTGTTCTGGTCACCATAGGTCATGGTGCCCAGGCAGACAGGGGATATCTTGAGTTCGGTGTGTGCTAGGGTGCGGAGTTTCATAAAGTACTGAGTTTCATAAGTGGAATACGTCGTCTGTTGAAATGGGCGCTTACAGGCATTCTGGAAGATCAGGCTGCAATAGGCAAAGTTATTTGCGGTTAAGGTTGTCCTGCCAGTGGTGCGTGCGTATCATGGATTCCTTGTATTCTAGCCTCAGCGATTAAAACCATGACTTATTGTATTGCCATCCGACTGGAACAGGGCCTGGTGTTTGCCTCTGACACCCGCACCAATGCTGGTGTCGACCAGGTTGCCATTTTCCCTAAAATGACTGTGTTCGATATTCCCGGCGACCGCGTCATCGTCATGCTCACTTCCGGCAATCTGGCAATCACGCAGTCCGCCATCAACAGCCTGCGACAGCGGGTGAAGAACGACGACGGTTCGCACCTGCACAACGTGGATAGCATGTTCGAGGCGGCCAAGCTGACCGGCGAAGCGCTGCGTAGCGTATTCGAATACGACGCCGAGCACCTGAAAAACCACGACACCGACTTCCACGCCAATATCCTCATCGGCGGCCAGATCAAGGGCGAAGAGCCGCGGCTGTTCCATGTATATTCTGCCGGCAACTTCATTGAAGCATGCGCAGAAACGCCCTATTTCCAGATCGGCGAAACCAAGTACGGCAAACCGATTGTCGACCGCGTGGTGAAATACAACAGCGACATCATGGATGCAGTGAAATGCGTGCTGATTTCATTCGATTCGACCATACGCAGCAATGTCTCAGTGGCGGCGCCTATCGACCTGATGCTGTACCGCACCGATATGCTGCATGCGGATTTCCAGCAGCGGATTACCGAAAGCGACCCGTATTACGCCACTGTCCGCAAAGGCTGGTCGGAAGGCTTGAAGAAGGTGTTCAGCGAATTGCCTAGCCCCGACTGGAGTTAGGTACAGCTTTTCAGGTCCCGGCCAGCTGGAGCTGGTTCAATACCGGCGTCACCGTCACGCTGACGTCCAACTCTTGCGCACCGCCGCCCAGCACGATGCCATGCATGGGCGAGACGTCACTGAAATCCCGGCCCCATGCCACGGTGATATGTTCACTCTGCACCAGGCAATTATTGGTCGGGTCGAAATCCACCCAGCCGTGGTTGGGGCAGTACACCGATGCCCAGGCATGCGAGGCATCCGCTCCTATCAGCCGCTCCCGCCCGGCAGGCGGCGTGGTCAGTATATAGCCGCTGACATAGCGGCAGGCCAGGCCGAGGCTGCGCATGCAGCCTATCATCAGGTGGGCGAAATCCTGGCAGACGCCGCGCCTGCCTTCCAGCACTTCCGCCAGCGGGGTGGCAATGTCCGTCGCTTCCGGATCGAACTCGAATTCACGGTAAATACGCTGCGTCAGGTCTAGCGCCGCATCCAGCAGGGTACGCCCGGCGATGAAACTGCTGCTTGCGTAGCTTGCCAGTGCCTCGCTGAAAATGATGTTCGGTGACTCGAACAAATACGGCATGGCCTCGGCATTGAGGGCCGTCTGCTGCTTCAGGTTATGCTTGACCAGGTCCCACGGCGGGCTGTTCTGCAGCGTCACCCACTCCGGGCGGGCATACAGCTGGACTTTGGATTCCGACTCTACCAGCAAGGTATCGTGGGGCGTGAATATGGAAAGGTGGTGTGCCGTATTGCCGAAATAATCGGTATTGCTGACCAGTTCGTTCGCCATGGGCGATGCATGGATCTGGTGGTACAGGCAAGCCTGGTGGCTGAAATTACGCGGCGTCATGTGTAGCAACTGCTGCGACAGGGTGGCCGGGTACTCATACTCGTACAGGGTTTTGTGGGAAATATGATAAAGCATGGTTAAGAGTAGCTGAATTCCTGTTGCATGCCGGAGTAGCTGAAAAAGCGCAGGCTCAACTGGTCGGATACCAGCACGCTGGCCTGGTAGGTTTCGTTAAGCCATTTGATCAGTTGCGGACTGTTATGGGTAAATGCCAGGTCGATATCGAATGCCCGCAGGCTTTCCAGCTTGTCGATGAAACGCTCTTCCCCGCCGCCGCCATTATAGGTGGCAGACACCTGTGCAAGGTATTTCACCAGGCCCTTCAGCTGGAACACCATGGCATTGGGGTTGTTCTCATCCATCAGCAGCAGATCCAGTACCGGCAGCCATTCCGGTTGTGCGCTGTAGCGGGCACGGTAGGTGACGATGCTGTCGGTCAACTCCAGCAGCCAGTCCAGGTTGCTTTGCGGCGGCATGGTCAGCGCGCGCAGTAACAAAGTACAGAGGAATTGCAGGCGCTCGATACGCCGACCAAGCGACAGGAAGCGCCAGCCCTGGTCGCGCGTCATGCCGTCCAGCGTAAACCCGGCCAGCGTCACCAGTGAAGTAGTGGTGTCATCCAGCTGGGACAGCGCATCGGCCAGTGTCGGGTCAGCGGAAGCATGGCTGAAGCTTTGCGACATATGGTTGATGATGCGCCAATTGTCGTTGGACAGGCGCTCACGCAGCTTGAATGCCAGCTGGAACAAGTTATGCACATTGCCGGCAAGGCTGCCGGCATCGTCAGAAAACACCGCCGCTATCAGCAGGGTCTCGATCTGTTCATCGCTCAGCACTGGCGGCGACAGGGAGTAATTGCCTTTCTCGCCTTCACTTTCATCATCTTCAGCAGGCGGCATCAGGCCGTACCAGATGCACATGGCATGCACAGTGGGCCACTCGATAGCGCGGTGTTCCGGCGAGAATTCCAGCAGGTAGTGGATGGCCGTCCTCAGCAGGCGCGCCGTGTGGTTATTGCGCACGGTATAGCGCCCGAACCAGAACAGGTTTTCCACCATGCGGCTGGAGAGGTAGGTATTGCCGCGCACCAAGTCTTTGCTGGAGGTGGTGCGGCGCACCAGGCTCATGTTGCTAACGGCGCTAGGTGTGGTCACCCACGTGTCCTTGCTGGTACCGCCGCGCTGCATGGTGATCACGCGTGCATCCTGGCCGCTGGCCACGCGCGTGAGTCCGCCCGGCATCACCACATAGCCTTGCGGCGTGGCGCAGACATACACACGCAAACCGACAGCAAGGGCATTGAGGCCGTGCCCTTCCTGCGAGCTCCATACCGGGGCCTGCGAAATGCGTACCTGTTCCTGTGCAACATAGTTTTGCGGATTGGCGCGCAGCTTCTGTATTAGCGCTTCACGCTGGGCGAAGCTTAAGTCCTCGCCGAAGATAGGGGTGTCGCGTATCTGCGGGAATGCCGGCTTGATGACGAGTTGATCCAGGTGCTTGATCACGGTTTCCAGTGCGCCTTTCTCGCCGCACCACCAGGTGGCGACGGAAGGCATCAGCAGGGATTCCCCCAGCAGGCGGCGGCACAGGTTAGGCAGGAAGCCGAGCAGCGCGCCGGATTGCAGGAGGTTGGAGCCCAGGCTATTCGCCACCAGCACATGACCGCGGCGGGCAGCATCGGTCAGGCCTGCTATGCCGAGTATGGAGTCTGACCTCAGCTCCAGCGGGTCACAGAAATCATCATCCACACGGCGCAGTATCACGTGCACCGGCTTCAAGCCGGATAGCGTCTTGAGCCAGACCACGCCGTTGCGCACGGTGAGGTCGCTGCCCTGCACCAGCGGGAAACCCAGGTAACCGGCCAGGTAAGACTGCTCATGATAGGTTTCGTTGTAGGGGCCGGGAGTGAGGATGACGGTAAGCGGTTGCTCGCCGTAGCTTAGCAGCGGAATCTGCGGATTGCTTAGGGACTGTTTATTGGCACATTGCCGGCCCCAGTTATTCAGGCTGTCGCGCATGGCCGCAAAAAAACCGCTCAGTCGCTGGATGTTGAGGTCGCGGAACAGCTCCGGAAATGCGCTGGCGATGACCTGCCTGTTCTCCAGCGTATATCCAGCGCCGGAAGGCGCCTGGGTACGGTCGGATACCACCCACCAGCGGCCGTTGGGAGCGCGTGCGATATCCACAGCGTACATATGCAGGGAGATGTTGTCCGGGTACTGGATGCCGTGGCAGGGCCGCAGGAACCCGGCATGGCCGTGGATCAACGAAGGCGGCAACAGGCCTTCATTCAGCAGTACCTGCGGGCCGTAGACATCGTTGAGTATCGAGTTAAGCAGGTTGGCGCGCTGGATGACGCCGGCTTCGATCTGCGCCCATTCGTCATGCGGCAATATGAACGGCACCGCATCCAGCCCCCACGGGCGTTGCAGGCCGTTGGTATCGGCGTATACGTTATACGTTACCCCGTTTTCGCGAACCTGGCGGCGGATAGCCTCAACCCGCTGGCGCATTTCGGCAGGCTCTTCCTGCGCCAGCGTCTCCAGCAGCGCACGCCAGTGCTGGCGCGGCTCCCCGGATGATTCCAGCAACTCGTCGTGCCGGGTTTTCGCGTGCGGGTAATGGCTTAGGATTGAACTCAACATGGTGACAGGATATTAGGCGGTAACCCTTAAAGTAAAGCGATAAATAAGCGCGGCTTAATCGCGCTTATTTATCGATAGCTTCGTGACGATGGCATTCCCGAGAGAATATCGCCTGCGGGCGTCAGCTTGCCTGCCACCTGAGATCCAGCGTAAAGGGGAAACTGGGATTCAGCGGCTCGTCTTCTACCGTTACTTTGCCCGGCGTGTGGCCGTGATCCCAGAAGCGCGCGAAACGCCGCGCTTCCGCTTCGTTGGCATTGACCGGGAAGGTGGCGTAATTGCGGCCTCCAGGATGCGACACATGGTACGTGCAGCCGCCGATGGAACGCCCGCTCCATTTGTCGATCAGGTCGAACACCAGCGGGGCATGCACGCCGATAGTGGGATGCAGGGCCGACCATGGGCTCCAAGCACGAAAGCGCACGCCTGCGACATATTCGCCCGCATTGCCGGTCGGCTGCAAGGGCAACGCACGGCCGTTGCAGGTGACGATGTGACGGCCGCTGGTGAGGCCGCGCACGCGCAACTGCATTCGCTCCACCGATGAATCCACGTAGCGCGATGTGCCGCCGGTACTGACCTCCTCGCCCAATACGTTCCAGGGCTCGATGGCCTGGCGCAGTTCAAGCTCGACTCCGTGGTAAGCCACCGTGCCGTAACGTGGGAAACGGAATTCCACGAATGGATCGAACCAGTGCTTCTCGAACTTGTAGCCGAATGCACGCAGGTCATCCACCACGTCGGCGATGTCCTGCGCAACGAAATGCGGCAGCATCCAACGGTCATGCAGTTCGGTACCCCAATGGATCAGTTTGCCCTGGTAGGGTTCGCGCCAGAAACGGGCAACCAATGCGCGCAACAGCAGCATCTGCAGCAGGCTCATGCGCGCATGCGGCGGCATCTCGAACGCACGGAACTCGACCAGGCCCAGGCGCCCGGTGGGGCCGTCCGGCGAATACAGTTTGTCGATAGAGAATTCGGAACGGTGGGTATTGCCGGTCAGGTCCACCAGCAGGTTGCGCAACAGCCTGTCCACCAGCCATGGGCGCTCGCTTTCAGCCGTTTCCGGCAACACCTTGTCCATCTGCTGGAAGGCGATCGCCAGCTCGTATAAGTTATCGTCACGCGCCTCGTCCACACGCGGCGCCTGGCTGGTCGGGCCGATAAACGTGCCCGAAAACAGGTAGGAAAGCGCCGGATGGTTCTGCCAGTAGGTGATCAGGCTTTTCAATACATCCGGCCGGCGCAGCATGGGGCTGTCGGCCGCTGTGGCACCGCCCAGCGTTGCGTGGTTGCCACCGCCGGTACCGGTATGGCGGCCGTCTAGCATGAATTTCTCGGTGCCCAGGCGGGTCAGGCGTGCTTCTTCATAGAGCAGGGTCATCTTGCTGACCAGGTCCTGCCAGTTTTTGGAGGGATGGATATTGACTTCGATGACGCCGGGATCCGGCGTCACGCTCAGCACCTGCATGCGCGGATCGCGCGGCGGCGTGTAGCCTTCCAGCCATAGTTTCATGTTGAGCGCAGCGGCCGTATTTTCTACGGCGGAGACCAGTGCCAGGTAATCTTCCAGGCGCACCACAGGGGGCATGAACACATGTAGGCGGCCATTGCGCACCTGCACGCACAGCGCCGTCTGTACCACTTCTTTCGGTTTAGGTTTTTTGCCTTTCTCAGGGGATTTCACCGTAGCCTTAACGGTAGCATCGGTTAAGGACAGATCGTCATGTTCGGCAAACGGATCCTTGGGGAAATCCGCTTCCACGTCCTCCGGCAACACTTCCGGCAGCGACGCCAGCGGCAGGCGCAGTCCTAAGGGGGAGTCGCCAGGTAGGAGGTATAAATGCTCACGCTTGAGCGGCCACTGGCTGGTGAGCCAAGTAGTCACTCTTTTGACCTGCTTGGGCTTGATCGGCATCACATAGCCGACCACTTCGCCCAGGCCCTTGGCCAGCAGGTGTGCAAGGCGGCGGCGGTCTTCGCTGTCTTTCAGGTTGGCATTCAGCGGGTCGACATTCTCCGGCAGGCGCTGTTCAAGGTGCGCCTGTACAAGCACGTCCTCATAGGCGGGGATCAGGTACTCTTTGGGGAAAGCGAGCTCATCGGCCAGCCTTGCCACGAATACTTCCGCCTCTTTTGCGGTGTATTTTTCAGGGGCCGCCTCGCTCGAAAACAGGCTGGCATCGTTCCATACCGGCTTGCCGTCAACGCGCCAGTACATATTGATGGCCCAGCGCGGCAGCGGCTCGCCGGGATACCACTTACCCTGGCCGTAATGCAGGAAACCGCCCTTGGCGAAATACTCCTTCAGGCGGATGGCCAGGTTGCCGGCCAGCTCGCGCTTTTTCTCGCCGTGGGCCAGCGTATTCCATTCCGGGCCGTCCATGTCGTCGATGGAGACGAATGTCGGCTCGCCACCCTGGGTCAGTCGCACGTCGTGCTTTTTCAGGTCGGCATCGACCTTGTTGCCCAGCTTGTCTATCTTCAGCCAGTCTTCTTCGGTATAGGGTTTGGTAACCCGCGGATCCTCGTGGATGCGGGTGATGGTCATCTCATGCTGGAAGGTGACTTCCGCCACGTCGGTAAAGCCGGTCACGGGAGCGGCCGAAGACGGCACGGCGGTGCAGGCCAGCGGGATATGGCCTTCGCCCGCCATGAGGCCAGATGTTGGGTCCAGACCAATCCAGCCGGCGCCCGGCACATACACTTCGGTCCAGGCATGCAGGTCGGTGAAATCTACTGTCGTCCCGCTAGGCCCGTCCAGCGCCTTGATATCCGCCGTCAGCTGGATCAGGTACCCGGACACGAAACGCGACGCCAGCCCCAGGTTGCGCATGATCTGCACCAGCAGCCACGAGGTATCGCGGCACGAACCGCTGCGGTTGGCGAGGGTCTCTTCAGGCGTCTGTACGCCGGGCTCCATGCGCAGCAGGTAGGCGATGTCATGCTGCAGTCGCTGGTTTACCGCCACCAGGAAATTGCCGATGGTGATCTCGCCCTGCAGCAGGTCATTCCTGGCAGCGGCGACCCAGTCCTGCAAGGACTGGCATGCGGGTTCCGGGATGAGGTAGGCGCCCAGTTCGTATTTCAGCTGCTCGGTATATTCGAACGGGAAATTCTCCGCGTATTTTTCCACGAAGAAATCGAAAGGGTTGATGACGGTCATATCCGCCACCAAATCGACCGTGAAATCCAGAGCGCGCACCTTTTCAGGGAATACGAAGCGGGCGATGTAATTGCCGTACGGATCCTGCTGCCAGTTGACGAAATGCTTCTCGGGATTGACGGTCAGTGAATACGCCAGCACTGGCGTACGGGCATGGGCGGCCGGCCGCAGCCTGACTTCATGCGGCGAGAGGCTGACCAAGCGGTCGAACTGGTAACTGGTTTTGTGGTGCAATGCTACGCGTATGGCCATCTGGCTTCCTTAAATTGCTGACTTCACCTAATATCTCAGGCAACGTTCAAACTTGACGTACTGCATGATGCTAAACGCTGAATGCTAGCCATAAGCCAGCCATAGCATGATGATATGTCATATTGGGTGGATTTAACGATTGTGATTGCAGTGATTGCTTAGCATGCGAGGTAATAGTTGCCAGCAGGATTTATGCCATCTAAAGCTGCTGATTGAACTGCCTTGCCGCTGCAGTGGCAAGTGACAGGCTGAATGAGCGCTATTCATGATGCCTTAAAGCATGTCCCCCAAACGAACGAAAGCGAGTATTTATGAAAGCAGTTAAGCAAGGGAAGTTTAATCAGGGTGGCTTCGTGCTGATTATCGGTGTCGCCCTGATCGGCATGGCAGCACTATTCAGCGTGTACTTGTGGGCCATGCTGTCTTGGTCGTACTCCACCGGCGACCGTGCCGGCTATGTGCAAAAATTCTCCAGCAAGGGCTGGATATGCAAAACCTGGGAAGGCGAACTCGCCATCGTCTCCATGCCGGGCACCATGAGCGAGAAGTTTTATTTCACTGTACGCAATGAAGAAACCGCCAAAAAGATCAACCAGACCCTGGGCAAGAAAGTCGCACTGGTCTATGAACAGCACATCGGCATACCGAGCACCTGCTATGGCGACACGCAATATTTCGTGACCGATGTGCGCAATGTCGAATGACGTAGGAGTGAATAGTGTCGAATGAATCTGTTGTGTCGAATAATGTCACCTCCCTAAAATAGTCATTGCCGCATCGGCACGGAACATTGATGATTACCAGCCATTACATTATCGGCTCACCCTGGAATCCTAAGGAATCATCATGCTCAAGACATTACTATCGATAGTATTTTCATACTGTCTGGTCATAGGACCGGCAGTAGCGGATGACGCCACCATTGGCTATGTAAAGACCGTGCAGGGGGATGCCACCGTGACCTCTGCCGGCAAAACCAGTAAGGCCGTCCCCGGCAGTGCACTGCTGACAGGGGACACGCTCAGGACGGCGAAGAACGGCAGCATGGGCGTCACGTTCAAGGACAATACCGTCATGTCATTCGGGCCGGATACGGAACTGATCATAGACGAATACCTGTACGCGCCCAGCAAGGGCGACCTGAAACTGAGCGCTTCCATGAGCAAAGGCACACTCCAGTACGTGTCCGGCATCATCGCTAAACTCAAGCCGGAATCCGTGACGGTTAAAACACCTACCGGCAATATCGGTGTGCGCGGCACACGTTTCCTGGTCAAGGTGGATGAAGAAAAGAAATAATGCCCGCATCAATCCAGACTAGATCCAACCTTATATCCTGCCAGGCGTTGCTCTCACGACTTACGCTGGCCGCCTTTATGGCTGCCGGCATCAGCGGATGCGCCAGCAATAAATCCTATGTAGTGTTATTGAAGAACGACGACGGCCACCTGGGCAAAGTCACCGTAACAAACCGTAATGGCGGCTCCACGGTGCTGGACCAGCAACAGCAAGCCACGTTTATCGGCAACGATGCCGGCAAGACATTCATGGTGCCGGAAAAGCAACTGAGCAGCGACTTCGGGCCTGCCCTCGCCGCGATGCCGGTATTGCCGGTGAGCTTCCTGCTGTACTTCGACTACAGCAACACGAAGCTGACGCTGGAATCCGTCCGCCTGATCCCGGAGATTTCAGAGGCCATCGGCAAGCATCCCGCGCCTGACGTCTCCATCATCGGCCATACCGATACCATGGGCGACGACAACTACAACAACAAGCTATCCATGGAGCGCGCACGTGCGGTTGCCGCCCTGCTCAACCTGCAATCCAAACTCGGTGCAGGCAGGCTATCGATCGAAGCGCACGGCGAAAAGCGCTTGCTCATCCTCACCCCGGACAACAC
>JAZKEL010000017.1:0-6740 GCA_040387075.1 Pseudomonadota bacterium | reverse complement strand
CGTAGTATGCATGGCCGACGGCTTCTATCATCTCGATTGAAACAAGTTTGTCAAATTTACCCTGCAAGTCCCTGTAATCGCTAAGTAATAATGTAATTTTATGTTCCAGCCCTGCATGCTTCACTCGCTCGACTGCCAGCTCGTACTGGGCTTTTGAAATGGTGGTAGTGGTCACGCTGCAGCCGAAATGCGTAGCGGCGTAAATGGCGAAGCCGCCCCAGCCGGTACCGATCTCGACTACGTGATCGGTAGGTTTGAGCGCGAGTTTGCGGCAGATATGGTCCAGCTTGCGTATGGACGCCTGTTCCAGCGTAGTGTCGTCATGGTCGAATATGCCGCTCGAGTACATCATGGTGGGGTCAAGAAACAGCTGGAACATGTCATTGCCGAGGTCGTAATGGGCGGCGATATTGCGGCGGCTGCCGTCCTGCGTATTGCGGTTCATCCAGTGCAGCACTTTCAGCAAGGGCCTTACCAGCCATGCCATACCGCCCTCCAGGCTATCCATTACATCCTGGTTCAATACCATGAGGCGGATCAGCCCGGTCAGGTCATCGCATGACCAGTATCCCAGCATATAGGCCTCGCCTGCGCCTATGGAGCCGCCAAACGCGATCTCACCGTAGAAGCGGGGATTGTGCACATGAATCGTCGCCTGCACGCCGATGGTGCTGCCGAAGCGATGCGCGATGCCATCCTCGATGACCTGCAAACCGCCGCGCTGTAGCGACTGCAATCGCGTGAGCACCAGTTTGCGGGCGATGTTCTGCAGCCATGCGCTGCGCTTTTTAGGCGCAAGGTGGGTAAGGGTGCTGATGGCGGGGGTTGAATTGTTCATATTGGCATGGCCGTTCTATCCGGTATGCGGCTTATCCGCATGGAGTTTATCAGGGTGGGTGATGAAGGGAACGCGCTTGATGCTTAGCCGCAAGGCCTGCCAGTAGATAGCTGCGATGACCGTCAGCGTCATGAAGGGATAGGCAAACAATACCCAGGCCAGCGTGCTACCGGAGATATCCCTGCGTTCAAGGTCCAGGGTGGCCTCGAACGTTTTCACAGTCATTTTCGCAGTTTGCAGGCTGTTTTCGCTGATCGTTTCACCAGTAACCAAGCGCGTCGTAGAGTGTACGTTGTTCTGCATATGCACATTCAGCGTGTCAGAGGGGATCGAGAAGGCCCAGTCGTAGTCGATCTCCATGGGCATGAACGGCGATACATGGAAGTCTTTCCTGAACTGGAATCGCCGTGCCTGCGCATCATCACTCTTATTGCCTATGCCGCAATCGAGCACATAGGCATGCCGCTCGCCCCATGGCGTGTTGTTGATGTCGGTCACGATGGCCTGCAGGGTCATCCCATCGGCCGCGTAGCAGTAATAGATGCTGACAGGGTTGAAGCAGTAGCCGAAGTAACGCATATGCGTGAGCAGGCGCACGGGGCCGGCAGGCGCCTGGCCCGTCTCCCGTTCCACCAGCCGGCTGATGGCGGTTTTGAGCGGCAGCGCGGGATCGCCGTAATAGTCGTCACGCCGGAACCAGGCCAGGTTGCGTTTGCTCGAGGACCACAGCCACTGGTTCTTAAAGAGCCCAGGCAATTCGTCCAGATCCAGATACATCATGAACATGCGGTAACGGAACTGGTGCAACACGGGCAGCAGCCTTCGATGACCTACGTTGCCTATGAAGATGGCGCTTTCCATGGCTAGCCCGCAGTGGCCGCTTGGAAATGCTTCACGGCCTGCAGCGCGCTCCACACGCCGTCTTCATGAAAGCCGTTACGCCAGTAGGCACCGCAATAGCCGGTACGGTTTACGCCGCTGACCTCATGATGACGCAACTGTGCCGCCGCACCGTCGGTGGTGTAGACGGGATGGTCGTAGCTCAGGCGCTTGATGATCTTCGCTGGGTGGATCTGGGCGGTATGGTTGAGGGTCACCAGCAAAGGCTCACGGCTGCTGAGCCCCTGCAGGATATTCATGTTGTAGGTCACGGCGACCCGCGCCAACGGCTTCGCCGTCACATGGTAATTCCAGGCAGCCCATGCCAGCTTGCGTTTGGGCATCATGGTCGCATCCGTATGCAGCACGATTTCATTCTGCTGGTAGGGGATGGCGCCCAGTATCTCCCTCTCCTGCGGGCTGGCATCGCTTAATACATGCACGGCCTGGTCGCTGTGGCAGGCAAAGAATACCCAGTCGAAGCTTTCTTCCGGGCCGTTTACCGGTGTCACCCTGACGGAACGCTTCAGGCGCCTGACGGTTGCTACCGGCGTATTCAATCGTATGCGGTCGCGGAAACCTGCCGTCAAAGCCTCTGCATATCGTGCAGAGCCGCCTTGTATCACCCGCCACTGCGGCCTGTCATCGATGGACAGCATGCCGTGGTGATGGAAAAACCGGACAAAAAAGCGGGCAGGGAAATGCATCATCTGTCGCGCTTCGGTAGACCACACGGCAGCGCCCATGGGGACGATGTAGTAATCGATGAACTGCCGGCTGTAACGGTGCTGCGCCAGGTAATCGCCCAGCTCGATCTCGTCGCCATGCTCAAGCAGCTCAAGCGACTGTTTATTGAATCGCAGAATCTCAGAGATCATGCGGTAAAACGAGGGTTTCAACAGGTTGCTGCGCTGCGCGAACAGGGAGTTGAGTGTAGTGCCGTTGTACTCCAGCCCGGTTTTTTCGCAACGCACGCTAAAGCTCATGTCGCTTGCCTGCCACGGCACTTTCAATTGCTCGAGCAGATGAGTGAAATGGGGGTAGGTACGGTCGTTGAAGACGATAAAGCCCGTATCTACCGAAAAGCGTTTACCTTCATGGACGATGTCGTGGGTATGCGTATGCCCGCCAATATGCCCGCCGGCTTCGAATACGGTGATGTCATGCTGTTTCGACAGATGGTAAGCAAGGGTGTTGCCCGCAATGCCGGCTCCTACGATGGCTATTTTCACTGCATGGCTTTCATGGCATGGCAATTTGCATGATAGCTAAAAATCGCATCGACTACTGTCCCTTGACGGCTTGATTGATGTGGCGAGCATCGCGAATGCCGGCCGGCACCATGCGCAGGTCCCAGATCAGGCCGCAGGCTGCCAGCATGCGCAGGCCGTAATAGGTGAGGTCGATTTCCCACCAGTAAAAGCCCTGGCGCGCCGAACCCGGGAAGTGGTGGTGGTTGTTGTGCCAGCCTTCGCCCAGTGTGATCAATGCAATCAAGGCATTATTGCGGCTCTGGTCGGTGGTTTCGTAGCGCCGGCTGCCCCAGGTATGGGCCAGCGAATTCACGCTGAATGTGGCGTGGTAGAGCAGGACCGTGGAGATGACGAAGCCCCACACCAGCAATTGCCAGCCGCTAGTATCCAGTTGCGGCGCCGCATGCTCCAGCCAGCTGCCTAGTCCATATATCGCTCCCGCGAACAGGGCAGGTACCAACACGTCGAAACGGTCCAGGAAACGCAGTTCGGGGAATGCCGCCAGCTCCTTCACCCTGTCATTGCGCGTTGCAAAGTGCGCGTCGGACAGGAACCAGCCGAGATGGCTCCAGAGCAGGCCATGCTGTACCGGCGAGTGCGCATCTTCCTGGCGGTCCGAATTGGCATGGTGGTGGCGGTGGTGCGAGGCCCACCACAACGGCCCGCGCTGGACGGCAGTGGAGCCGAATAAGGCGAACAGGAATTGCACGGCGCGCGAGGTGCGGAATGCCTTATGCGAGAAATAACGGTGGTAGAAGCCGGTGATGGCAAACATGCGCAAGCCGTACATGGCAGCGGCAAACAGCACGGCAAACCAGCTCCAGCCTACCCATATCACCGTCAGGCACGCCAGGTGCAGCAAGACGAAGGGCAGCACGCGCAACCAGTCGACCGCATACGTCTCTGCGTCCTGGGTCTCCTGGCTGGCTGTTGCGCTATTGTCCAGCCACGCCAGCATGCGTCGAAATGGGGTTGATCCTGTTTGGTTTATCATCGCTGACCAGTCTTGTGCGGCACTTTGCGCAGCTTCGAAACATCGTAACCCATGCCCGCCACCATGCCGGTCAACTCGGCATATCGAGCGTCGCTCATCACGGGCGAGCGCGCCATGATCCACACATAGTCGCGCGCATTGCGGGCAATGACGGTAGTGCTGTAGTCATCATCGAGGTAGGCGATGATGTATTCCGATTTTACCGGCCACACGAACTGCATGCCCCATACCGCGTTATCGGTGTTTTCGACTACGAAACCGTGTGGGTTGTAGCGCTTGGCAGGGCCGTCCAGTCCTCCTTTATTGAAGGTGAATGTGGTGTCGATACTGCCATCCGGGCTAAGTTTGTAAGATTCGATAGCGTTATAGGCTTCTTTTTCGATGAATGTCGGGATGGAGGCAATCACGTACCAGTCGCCCATGAACCGCGGCAGGTCGACCTTGGCCACCGGGGCTACAGGTTTCATGCCCTGGCTGGCACAGCCGTTGATCAGGGTGCATATCGCCAGGCCCATGACGCTGCGTTTTACGAAGTTATAAATGGAGTTAGTCTGCATGATTTACCTTAATTTATAGGTGATGACATACCCTTCCGGAGTTGTCGAGGTCAAGGCCAGCCATTCCTTGTCTGGCGAATACCATAGGTCTATCTTCATCTTGGTGGCTTCCAGTTTGAAGTGTTCGGCAGGCACAGCCTGGCCGCGCACATCGATCTTTTCATTCCCCAGCGAGCGGATCTTCACATCCAGCCACTCGCCTGTCTGCGGGTTGAGCAGGTGGTTCTGTGCCAGCATGTTCGCGTTCCAGTAGGGGAAGGTCATGATGCAGGCAGGTAGCGACTGCAGCGCTTTAGGTTTCTTGGCTATCGGTACATCCACCTTGAAATTGTCGCCTTCAAGCTTGCCTTTAACGACGGTGATTTCCTTATTCTCTTCTGTCCTGGCATCCAGGCTTGCAAGGCAATCGCCGCGCCATTTTTCCCTGGCGACATGGGTGTAGCGATAGGCATTGATGAACAGGATCTTCACCTTGAAATTCGCGGTGCTGACCAGCTCTTTTTCGCCTTCGTTTTCACTCAGGGTAAAGGTATGCTGGCCTATCTCCTTACCGTCGAGGTAGACATTGAACGGCCACTCCTTCGCCTGCGCCATGCCTGAGAAGCACACCAGCAGGCCTGCAGCCAATTGCACTTTTACGCCTCTTTTCATTGTCGCCATCATGACCGTTTCCATGGAAAAAATGCGTTGGTACGCTTGATATAAGCTGCGTAGCCGGGCCGGCGTTCGCCGATGTCCTTCTCCAGCAGTGAGACGCCGCTGACTTTAAGCAGCAGCAGCGTCATCAGTAGCGGCGACGCGATGCTCCACCATGCGCCTGCAGACAGTGCGATGAGGAAATACCCCCACCACAGGCAGAACTCGCCGAAATAGTTAGGATGGCGGCTGTAAGCCCACAGGCCTTTGTCCATGACCTTGCCTTTATTGGAAGGCCTTGCCTTGAATTTAGCCAGCTGCCAGTCGCCAGTACTTTCCCAGGTAAACCCGAACAGCCACAGCAGGGCGCCTGCGACATCCAGGGCCTGTAATGAGGCAGTGGAGTTGATCCCGCCCAGCAAGGGCAATGAGACCACCCATGCCAGCAACAGCTGCAAGCCGAAGACGATGTACAGGCTTTTCAACCAGAAATGCGGCTCGTTATTTTTGCGGATGGCCTGGTAGCGATGATCCTCATGCGTGTTTTTGCTAAACAGCTGGTTACGCCAGCTCAGGTAGCCTGCCAGCCGGATAGCCCAAACGCCGACCAGCGCCAGCATTAAGGCAGCCCTGGGGTTGTCGAAGGGGTTGGCCAGACTATTCCCGGCGTATGCATAGGCGATTGCCGCCAACAGGAAGAACAGGCTCCACATGCTGTCGACCAGCGTGACGTTGCGCCTTGCTACGCTCACCAGCCAGCCGGCCATAGCGAATATCGCCATGACCGCCAGGCCGTACAGGTAAATGTGCCAGTCAAACATGGAATATTGCCTTGTCTGGGTGGGTGCCGTGTGTAAACCCATCCAGCCTGGTCGATAACCACAGAAGTGCAGGCATGAAGATGCCCCAGCCGATCGCCAGCGCAATAAGCAGTGGCGTGGGTTGCAGAAACTGCATTGCGCCCAGCTTCACACCGCCTAAATATGCGAGCGGCCCGCCGACCACGCCGAATAAGACGGCAACCACTGGACGACCGCGCATCCAGCGCAGGCTGACATTGAGCGTCGTGGCAAACAGCAACCACAACGTCACCATCCATAAAGGCAAGAGGTAACCATGTAGGCTGCCGGAAGTGAACTTGATCAGCCCCAGGCTCAGCAGGGATTGGTCGAACAGGCTACCGACAAACGCTGCGATCAGCATAAGCACGATCTCCAGGCGGCTATTGTCGGCCTGGTACAGGTGCAGGGCTATCACGGGAACCGCTACCAGCGGCCCGATCCAGGGCATGCTCTGGGCAGCGCCCAGCACGCAGGCGAACCAGCCAAGCTGGAAGCAGGCGATATTGAGCAGTGTACGGGATTGGTGCTTGCTCAAAGTGAAGTGGCCGATGCAGAGGATGCGACACTTGCGGAATTGATAGCCACAGAGTCAATAGCCGCAGAGTCGGTAGCCAAGCGGCGCTCGAACAGGTAATGCGTCACCCACCACTCCTGCCCATTCTTCAAGCCGAATAACTCCGCACAGGACATATAAAAGATGCGCCAGCGGTTACGCCACATTTCCGCACTGTTGGCGCCGTA
>JAZKEL010000016.1:5183-8445 GCA_040387075.1 Pseudomonadota bacterium | reverse complement strand
GACAAACCGGCCACGCCCTTCGTCTATAAATTCCTCGGCAACGTCAACCTGTTCCACAGCCGTGTGCATGAAGGGCAAGCGCATATCGGCGACTTGTCGCTGGACATCGATACATTCAAGGAAACCCAGGATAGCCCTGCGGTTGCCTATGTGCGTCCGCACGATATCGAGATCGAAACAACCAACAACGGCAAGCCTGCGTTTGAAGCCACGGTCAGCTATATCCATTCACTGGGACCGCTGGTCAGGCTTGAGCTGCAACGCGCTGACAAAACCGAGATCGTCGAAGCGGAACTGACGCGCGAGCGATTCCTGCAACTGGCGATCGATGTCGGGTCGAATGTATTTATTTACCCCCGCAATGTCAGGGTATTTTTGGAGCCGGCTTCCGCCCAGGTTTAATTTTTTAGGATTAATTCCCTGGCGTCTTACCGTGCTTGCATGAGGGAGTTTCGCTCAGGAGCCTGGGCCAGGCCTCCACCCAACCGCTGTCATGCCCGACTCCTTCCACCACCTCAATTCGGGCACAGCCACCAGTTTTCAAGGTGAAGGACTCTGCGATAAAGGATGGCACGATGGTGTCATCAGCCCCTGAAAAATGAATCTGCGGCAGTCCGCGTAGAACGTTGGCCACATCAATGGGATTAAGGGAATCCGGCATCGGGCTTACCTTGTGGTAGCGGTTGAACGCTTCATGATCCAGATTCCCTGCCACACTCCTCAAGCTAGTAACATCATCGCGCCGTGATGCAAGTAGCACCACAATCGCAGCACCACCAGAGTACCCGACTAACTCCAGGGGCTGATCCGGATGGCCGGCTTTTAGTATATTGACGGCAGCATTCATCGCATTCACCACCTGATTCGAAAATCGCTGGCTTGTCCATAATGCTTGCGTACAAGCAGGACTTTCATGCAAGCTGAATTGGCAGGGCCTGGCCAGGTAAATAACATTAGCAAAGGGATCACCCAATGCCAGTTGCAATCCTATCGCATGCCTTGGTGTTGGATCGGCAGAAGGCTCGGCTCTCGATACCCAGGCTTTCCCATCCCCTTCCACGTACAGATGTATCGGCTTGCTGGCATCTTGCAAGCGGGTAAACGCAGTCATGGCGAAGCCATCCACAGTCACAATGCGATGGCGCATGCCTTGAGTGTGCGCTTCAGAAAAAAACCGCGTATTACTAACAGTGGCAGAACACCCACTAAGGAATGACAGGCCGGTTGCAAGCACTAACAAAAAAAGCGGGGCAAGCCCCGCTATTTTTTTATCCATATTGATGAATTATAAAGATAAGATTAGAAATCGAACCTGGCCTGCAAGCGCGCCGTATGGCTCGTAAACTGGTATTTGACTTCCGCATCATAACTCAGCAACAGGCTTTGTTGCAGCGACTGACCGACCGATGAGACGCGCAGGCTGGCCCCAAGATTTGCGCTATCGCGGGGCAAATCCAGGCCTTTCACGGTGTAGGCGGAACCGCCACCGACAAAACGCGCTGTCATATCCTGCGAGCGATCCGCCAGTTCATGGTTCCAGATGGTGCGCAGCTCAAGCGACGCATTCACGCCACCTTCATACAGGGGGAATAAAGCCTTCAAGCCGAGACCTGAGCGTAAAGAGTCGGAGTTATCTGCACTGATCTTTTGTGCACCCAAACCGTTTTCAGTATAGCTATCCTGGTTGAGATGGCTGTATGTCATGGAAGCAACCGGTATCAACCTCGCAGAACCAAGCTGGATCGGGTAACCGGCGTCTATCCTTGCACTGTATTGCCATGCATCGTGGCTACCGGTGATCTTATTGCCCAGCACCAGTTTTTTATCATCGAACTTATGCTGCCCCAACCCCAGCGCTGCATTCAAATACCATTGGTCGAATAGCCATGAAGCATAGGCCAATCCCTGGTAGCTATTGATGTCGGTACGATTGCCGGTGCGCACGCCTTTATCCTCAACATTGGATTGGCCGTAACTCAAGGCAGCGCCAACACGCACATTGCTATCAGAAACCAACGTATCAGCACCCGCTGCGAAACCATAGGCATCGATATCGTAGCCATCCACCCCGCTACGACGACCCTGGTCGCCACGTCCGCCAAAGCCCTGGAACCATACGCCACTGTCATTGGCGGCATCCCCGCTGGCTACGCCGCTATTGCCCGACGCTTTTGCAAGATGCGTCTCGCCCAGATGCGCACCGACCAGGCCATAGACGCGATCTGTCAGGCCTTGTACGGCTTGTACCGATGCACCGTTCACTTCGGGGCGTAATTGTTCCGCTGCCTTACGCACCTCGGCATCCGTTTCCAGATTCTGGAATTGCGCACCTAGCGCGCTATCGAAACTCAAAAGCGAGGTAAGGCTGCTATTGGATGCGCCTGTAACGCCTGACGCCCCTGCATTCTGTACGTTGGCTGTAAAAATCAAGTTGTTAGGATCGGCAATCACATCCCATTTAACCAAGGCAGAACTCTGCACTTGGGGTGTTCCTGTAAGTCCGCTGGAAGTTAATAGGGTGAAACTGTTGCCATTCTTGATCACAGAATTTACAACAATCGGTTTTACAACAGCATCATCATCGAAGTCTGCTGTGCCCGTTACCGCCAACTTACCGCTTCCTGTAGATGACACACCAACAGCGAATGCCGAGTCATCATTGAAAACTGCATTTCCAGTGACCGACAATGTCTTACCTATATCGACGGCAACTGTACCGATATTCGCCAGGTTGCCGGTAATGGTGCCATCGCCTGACAAGATGCCATCTTCGTTTACGATGGTATTGGCGATTAGATTGCCGGATACATACAACAACCCCGAATTAACATTGGCTGCATCAGAAAACTCAAAGGTTTTGCCCGCTGCCAGCGTCCACGACGTCAACCCGCTTTCATCATCGTCGTCATCGACAGGCGCACCACCTACAGAGCCCAAATTCAGGGTAGTGAACTTTGTGACATTGCCACGTAGTTCACCCGAACCCTGCAGATTCAGCACATTAGTACCTGTGCCATTTTCTGCAATAATGTTGCCTTTGCCAGTTTCTAATGTGCCATCCGAATTGCGTCCAAAACCATCTCCCGTTAACGTTACCGTATTGTTTGCACCAGCCGCTTCGCGGATAGTGATATTGCCCGCCAGCTTACCTTCATTTTCCAAGGTAAATTCCCGGCTTCCCACTGTAGCCCCAATCTGCTGTTGATCAACGAGGATATCGCCTTTTATCGTTCCTTCGTTCTCAATCTCATGCGTGCCGGAG
>JAZKEL010000016.1:0-5173 GCA_040387075.1 Pseudomonadota bacterium | reverse complement strand
TTGCTTCCTTGGCCCAATATCGCAAAGCATTCCCATCGACAGCAAGGATATCGCCGATTATTTTCCCGGTTTTCGTATTCGTTATTTCCAGTTCGCCGTGTGTGCCATCAGCCAGACCGCCGTGTGCAGAAATAGCTATCGCATTACTTCTTATAGTGCCCGCATTTTGCACCTCAATCTCAACGGCGCGTGCATAGATGGCGCTTGCAAAATCTCCGGTTGCCTCGATTACAGCACCTTTGCGATTGATAACGGACATTTCGGCATCATCGTCACTACCAATGGCGGCGGCCACACCTAGTGCTGCAGCAGGTGTCCCAGCTATACCGCTCTGGGCAAAGACATTGCCGCCGCTAACAGATATGGTGAGTGCGCTAGTACGGTGAACACCGATAGTCCCTGCATTGTCGATCACTAAACCGTCAATATCCTCGCCTGGATAAAATCCTTGTGCGTTGCCTATCCCTGCATGTTCAATACTTATCGTACCCTTGTTAACCACACTGATATTTTCGTATGGAGCAGCGCTGGATGATGTATAGAACCCACGCAGGGTACGAGTGTTTTGAGCAGAAGTGGTGATGTCCGAAGCCCTGACACTCAACACCATTTCACCGTTATTAGTAAACGTGTTGTCGCTTCCATTCAGATTTACGAGGTAGTTGTTTACCTGTGAACCGCCAATATTCTCAATCCTTCCATTATTTACAATGGTATTACCCGCATTCACGTAGACAGGAATACTAGGATTTGCCGTTATATTTGGCTTTACCACAGCGCCAGCATTAATGGTGACATTCAAATTATTGACACCTACCCCGGCGTTGAATCCATTAGCATCTGCACCTGTACAAACTACACTTCCTCCGCTTGTTACAGGATCCGGCGTACAGTCGGCATTGGCATACGGCATCCAGCCAGCCATCATGGGTAGTGCAGCTACTGCCAGGTGAATCGCCTTCAGGCGAAAAACGAATTTGTTTTTTTGATGTTGCATTTCCATCCCCTTTAAATAGATCATTAGCAGGTCTACGCCTGTATGAAGGGATGAATTGCAACTCTTATGCCAGAATAATTATGTTAATAAAATCATACATATAAAGAAAATTTTGGATTTCAATGGCTATATGCAACCACCAACTTAAGTGCTGCTCTTGAATAATGGCTGCTAGCAACCACCACATTTGAAATTTGGTTGGAAATCAGGAGTGTATAGATAGCTTTTGTATATTTATTTAATGGCAGGCTCAGCCCTACAAGGAAACTAACAGCTTAAGCCACTATTAATTTCTCAAACTCATCTGCGGGCACTGGCCTGGAGAAGTAATATCCCTGCCCGTAATCGCAGCCTGCACTTTTCAATAATTCAAGCTGCTCGCTGGTCTCGATACCCTCGGCGATCACCTTCATGCCCAGCTTATGGCCCATGACGATAATCGCTTCGCATAGCGCCATATTGCTGGCATGGTTCTGGATATTGGCCACGAACGACTGGTCGATCTTGAGGTAATCGATATTGAATTTCCTGAGGTAGGCCAGCGATGAATAGCCGGTACCGAAGTCGTCGATGGCGATCTGGAAGCCGGCATTCCTGAAATTATCGAACTGGTGTATCACGCTTTCCTTGGCATCCAGCAACAGCCCTTCGGTGATCTCGATGGCGATGCTTTCACCTGGCAGACCAAGCGCGCCCAGGCATTGCACCCAAGAAAAGTGGCCTTTATTACTGCTCCTGAACTGCACCGGGGATTTATTGACACTGACCTGGAAATTGGGGATGTTCGTCCTCCAAGCGGCGACTTGCCGCGCCGCTTCCCTGAATACCCAGTCGCCTATCTCGACGATCAGCCCGGTATCTTCAGCCACGGGGATGAATTCGGCGGGGCTCACCAGCCCACGTGAAGGATGCTGCCAGCGGATCAAGGCCTCTGCCTTGTGGATATTGCCTGTAGCCAACTCGACGATAGGCTGGTAAAACAGTTTGAACTGGTCCGCTTGCAACGCCAGGTGCAAGTCGCTGATGAGTCGCATGCGGTTGGATGCGGCTTCCTGCATGACTGGTGTGAAATAATGGAAGCGGTTACGGCCATCTCGTTTGGCTGCATACATGGCCTGGTCTGCATTCTTCAGCAACACTTCGACATCCTCGCCATCCGCAGGGTAGATGCTGATGCCCATGCTGGTAGTGATGTACACCAGCTCATTATCGAGTTGAAACGGCTGTGCCAGTTTATCCAGGATAGTTTGGGCAATGCGCTCGATTACCCCCTGGTTCTCCAGGTCATTCAAAAGCACGGTGAACTCATCGCCGCCCAGCCTGGCAACGGTGTCCAGTTCCCTGACACAACTGGTTAGCCGTAACGACGCCTCCTTCAGCAGCAAATCGCCTTTGTCATGGCCGAAGCTATCGTTGATCTCCTTGAAATGATCAAGATCGAGATACAGCAAGGCGATCATCTGGTCGGAGCGGTGGCTCTTCTTGATTTCCTGCTTGAAGCGATCAAGGAAAAGCACACGGTTAGGCAGGTCTGTGATCAGGTCGTAATGCGCCAGGCGGACCACTTGCGCTTCTGCCAGTTTACGGGCGCTGATATCGGTATGCGTGCCTATCATGCGTACCGGGGTGCCATCCTCGGGATTCATGATCAGCATGCCGCGGCTTAATGTCCATTTCCACGAACCATCACCGCAGCGCAGGCGGAATTCCGACACATAGAACTGGGTCTTGTTTGCCAGGCAGGCATTCACTTCTTCCAGGTATTGTTCGTAATCGTCGGGGTGGATAAGGGTGCGACCCGCCCATGGAGTGGGTTCAAGTTCATCATCCGGGTATCCGTACAAGGTTTTCCAGCGTGCGGAGCGGAATACTTCGTGGGTACGCAGGTCCCAATCCCAGACACCATCCCCCGCGCCTTCCAGTGCGAACTTCCAGCGTTCTTCGCTTAACCTCAGGGCGTCCCTGACCTGAATCTGCTGGTTAAGCGTTTTGCGCACGAGCAGGTAAAGCATGGCAGTCGTGATGGTAATAAATGCCCATCCTTTGTAGATACTGTAGCGGGCGAACTGGGCACTTGAGGACACCACACTCTCGAGCACGGAGTCACTGAAGAATATCCAGCAAAGGCCAAACAACAAGTAGATGAGGACGACACGAAAGACGATAAAATCGACGTGGAGAAATTTTTTGAGGGAAAACTTCACCGCATCGATCTTCGGTTAGGAATGAGGTTCACGGCAATATTGATTACTTTTTAAATGAGCGCGTATTCTATTTTAAGTACGGCCTGCATTTAAGCAATATCTAATTGAATATAGCAGCACGTTTCAAGGAGAAAGCAGCTTAAAACTCCAATATGAGTACTTTAGTCTTCAAATAGCCTCCTGGAAAACAAACGGAACAGCACCAGCATGACCAGGGTCGCCACCCATATGGACCATAAGGTATGGGTAAGGAAATGGGCACCGCGCATTTGCTGCGTCCACCCCAAAAAGAAACCGATTCCGAGGCCGCCAAGAAATACCGCAAGCGCTTTTTTTGGCGCATGCGGCAGCCAGAATACCGCCAGTGCAGCCAGCCAGAGGCCGGTGCTGGAATGGCCTGTCGGGAAGCAATGTCCAGGGATAACATCCGCCGGGATATGATCGAGCAACCGGATGAATGGGGCAAACCCGCCGTAGCGATCCACATCCCATGGACAATGCAGCACCGAATACTGCTTGATGCCGCGTATGCAATACGGCACCAGCAACGACGCCAGCACCACGAACTGCAGTCGAGGCCTGGCAAATGCAGACACACGCTTGAGCGGTCTTACCAGGTCGACGATAACGATGGCCAGCATGACCAATCCAAAATCCACGAATATCTGCTTCAACCAGACATGGGCAAACCGATAGGCAAACCCCGAGTTGCGCCAAGGAAATGCATGCAGCTCTTTATTGTAGTAATAATCCTCTATCCGCAGGTCGACATTGGTATACGTGCCTACCAGCAGGAAGACGATGGCAGACAGGATAAGCGCGACGACGGTGTATAGATAGATACGTCGCTTCAGCGGCATGCCCGTGCTGCGCGCATCGAGAAACAAGTGTCTCTGCCGCGGCGATATGCTGTTAATGGTTTGCATGGTAGGAATGCGCCGCGAGTTTCAGGTCACCCTGCTTGAATGCGCTGGATGCTGTTTGGTAATAGGCGATGGCCTCCTGCAATAGCACTTCATCCATGCCGGTTTTTACCGCATCGTAGGTGACGGGGTCGATGCGATAAGCCTCCGATTTCTTCTTGGGCGATAGCACGACCAGCGTGTCGTTTTTGTAGTAGCCCAGCTCCTGGTAGTTGCTGATGAATGCGCGAGGTGCGGCTTTATGCTCGGCGAATAGCGACTCCCCGAAAAAGCTGCCATCGTCTTTCGCACTGACCAGGTCCACCAGTGTCGGCGCGATATCGATCTGGCTCGCCATGCGTTTCTCCACAGCCGGCTTCAGCATGTCAGGCGCGTAAAAAATCAGCGGGATGCGGTATTTCGCCACCGGTAGCCGGGTCTTGCCCGCCACCGAGGAACAATGATCGGCCACGATGACGAACAGGGTATCCTTGAACCAGGGTTTTGCCTTGGCATCTTCCAGGAATTTGCCGATGGCGTAATCGGTATACTTGACCGCACCTAAACGGTCCCCCTGCGGCAAGTCAACTCGTCCTTCCGGGAAGGTAAACGGCCGGTGGTTGCTGGTGGTCATGATGTGCGCAAAGAACGGTTGATGGGCACTTGCCTTCTGGTCGAACGTAGTCAATATATTGTTGAACAGGCTTTCATCCGCCACACCCCATACATTTTCTGAGGCAATCGTGCGTTTGTCGAAATCGGTGCGGTCGACGATCTGGTAATCGTTGCTGCGGAAATAACCGTTCATGTTGTCGAAATACCCATAGCCGCCGTACAGGAACATGGAAGAGAAGCCCCGTGCCTTCAGGAGTTCGCCGATAGTAGCCAAGTGGTCGTTATCCGGCCGGTGGATGATGGCCTGGCCCGGGATGGGCGGCGTACCCAGCGATACGGCCTCCAGGCCCCGTACAGTACGGGTGCCGGTGGCGTAGACATTTTCGAACTTCAGGCCTTTGCTGGCGATGTCGTCCAGGTAGGGGGTCAGGTTCTGCTTGCTGCCGTAGGCACCC
>JAZKEL010000015.1:0-3749 GCA_040387075.1 Pseudomonadota bacterium | reverse complement strand
TATCCAGTTCGATGGCCTGGCGCGCGTCTCGCACGTAACCGATGCTACTGACTGGCGTGTGGAATATCCCTTCGTCGTCATCAACCCGGACACCGAGATCGAGATCGCTGCACTGGTAAAGGCGTGTATCGAGTTAGGGCTTACTATCATCCCACGCGGGGGCGGTACTGGTTATACCGGCGGCGCGATCCCGCTGACCAAGATGTCTGCGGTCATCAATACCGAAAAGCTGGATTTCCTCGCCAATATCGAAATGAGCACCTTGCCGGGCGTCAGCCGCCAGGTACCTACCATCAAATGCGGGGCCGGTGTGGTGACACGCCGTGCCATGGAAGCCGCCAGCAGCGCCGGCCTGGAATTCGCCTGCGACCCGACCTCGGCCGATGCCTCCTGCATAGGCGGCAACGTCGCCATGAATGCCGGCGGCAAGAAAGCCGTGCTTTGGGGCACCGCGCTCGACAACCTCGCTTCATGGAGAATGGTGACGCCGGATGCGGAATGGCTGGAAGTGGAGCGCCTGGACCACAACCTGGGCAAGATCCACGATATCGAGACCGCACGCTTCAAGGTCACGCGTTACGAAATCGATCTCAAGACGCAGATAGGCGAGCCGGAAATACTGGAAATCGCCGGCCCGAGCTTTCGTAAAGTAGGGTTGGGGAAGGACGTGACGGATAAATTCCTGTCCGGCCTGCCCGGCATCCAGAAGGAAGGCTGCGACGGGCTGATCACGTCCGCTACCTTCATTCTGCACCGCATGCCCAAGCATGTGCGTACCGTGTGCCTGGAGTTCTTCGGCCACGTCGGCATGGCCGTGCCCGCCATCGTGGAGATCAAGGATTATCTGGATGCGCATGCCACCACACTGCTGGCTGGTCTGGAGCACATGGATGAGCGTTATCTGAAAGCTGTCGGCTATGCCACCAAAGCCAACCGCAGCGAACGCCCGAAGATGGTATTGATTGCCGATATCGCCAGCGATGTGGAAGACGACGTCGGCGAAGCCGCGTCGCACATCGTGCGCCTGGCCAATGCCCGCGGTGGCGAAGGCTTTACCGCCGCCTCTGCCGAAGCGCGCAAGAAATTCTGGCTGGACCGTGCGCGCACCGCCGCCATCGCCAAACACACCAACGCCTTCAAGATCAACGAGGACGTGGTGATCCCGTTGCCACGCCTGGGCGATTATTCCGACGGCATCGAGCGCATCAACATCGAGCTTTCGATCAGCAATAAGTTAAAACTGGTCGATGCGCTGGAAGTGTTCCTGCAAAGCGACCTGCCCCTACTGGAAGACGACGAAACGCAAGCCGATTCCGACATGCTGGTCGCCAAGCGCGAGCAATCGCTGAAGCTGATCGACGATGTGCGCACGCACTGGAAGCTGGTGTTGGATAAACTGGACGAGCCGGTATCTGCCATCGGCGACGAGTATGCCGACCTGGCCGTAGATAACGTGTTCCATGCCGTGCAGGAACACCAGGTGCGCATCTCCTGGAAGCGCGAGCTGAAGAAGCCGCTGCAGCTGATATTCAGCGGCCGCGAGTATTCGAAGATCCTCGAGCGTTGCGACGAGATCCATAAGGAAGTGCTGAAATCGCGCGTATTCGTGGCGCTGCACATGCACGCCGGCGACGGCAACGTGCACACCAATATCCCGGTCAATTCCGACGATTACGAAATGATGCAGGCCGCGCATACCGCCGTGGCGCGCATCATGAAGCTGGCGGGCGACCTAGATGGCGTGATCTCCGGCGAACACGGTATCGGCATCACCAAGATGGAGTTCCTGGACGAAAAGACCATCTCCACCTTTGCCGCGTATAAACAGAAAGTCGACCCGGAAGGGCGCTTCAACAAGGGCAAACTGATGGCCGGCTCCGGCCTGGAAGGCGCCTACACGCCTAGCTTCGGCCTGATGGAGCAGGAATCCATTATCATGGAGCAGTCCGCCATCGGCGAGATTGCCGATTCCATCAGCGACTGCCTGCGTTGCGGCAAGTGCAAACCGGTGTGCACCACCCACGTACCGCGTGCCAACCTGCTGTACAGCCCGCGCAACAAAATACTGGGCACCTCGCTGTTGATCGAGGCTTTCCTGTACGAAGAGCAGACGCGGCGCGGCATTTCGCTCAAGCACTTCGACGAGTTCAACGACGTGGCCGACCACTGCACGGTCTGCCACAAATGCCTCAACCCCTGCCCGGTCGATATCGATTTCGGCGACGTGTCCATCGCCATGCGCAATTTCCTGCGCGAGCAGGGCAAGAAGAATTTCAACCCCGGCACCACGCTGGCGATGACCTTCCTCAACATCAAGGACCCGACGACGATTAAGTTGATGCGCACCGCCATGGTGGGCGTGGGTTACCGCATGCAGCGCCTAGGCCACTGGGCAGCCAAGAAAGTCGGCCTGCTGACTAGCTTCAAGAAACGGCCGCCGGCGACCAATAACGCTAAGCCGGAGATCAAGGCACAGGTCATCCACTTCCTTAACAGGCCTATGCCCAAGAGCATGCCGACCAAGACCTCGCGCGCGTTGCTGGGCATCGAGGACGACACCATGGTGCCGGTCATCCGCAATCCGCAGAAGACCAACGAGGATTCCGATGCCGTGTTCTACTTCCCCGGCTGCGGCTCAGAGCGCCTGTTCTCGACGGTAGGGCTCGCCACGCAGGCCATGCTGTATGAAGTCGGTGCGGTGACGGTGTTGCCGCCTGGCTACCTGTGCTGCGGTTACCCGCAAACGGCGGCCGGCAACCACGACAAAGGCCAGCAGATCACGGCGGATAACCGTGTGCAGTTCCACCGCATCGCCAACACGCTCAATTACCTGGATATCAAGACGGTGATCGTGTCGTGCGGCACCTGCATGGACCAACTGCAGAAATACCAGTTCGAGAAGATATTCCCCGGATGCCGCCTGCTGGACATCCACGAATACCTGATGGAAAAGAACATGAAGCTGGAAGGCGTGAAGGGTACGCGTTATATGTACCACGATCCCTGCCACAGCCCGATGAAGACGTATGCGCCGTTAAAAGTGACCAACGCACTGATGGGCCAAGATGTCGCACTGAACGACCGTTGCTGCGGCGAATCCGGCACCTTCGCCGTGAGCCGCCCGGATATTGCCACCCAGGTCAAGATGCGCAAGCAGGAAGAGCTGGAAAAAGGCATGCTCAAGCTCGGCCTCACACCCGGCGCGCCGGAACAGGACGTGAAGATACTGACTTCATGCCCGTCTTGCCTGCAAGGCCTGGCGCGCTACGGTGAGGATACCGGTGTGACGGCGGATTACATCGTGGTGGAGATGGCCAAGCATATTCTGGGTGAGAACTGGATGCAGGATTATGTGGAGAAGGCGAATAATGGAGGGATAGAGAAGGTGTTGTTGTAGCTTAAGTAGACTATAGTTATACATGCGGATTGCATACAAATAGCATTCAAGCTAACTAGAGGGTTATTTTTGCAATAAAAACAATAAAGGGGAAATTATGCGTTCGTTGAATATCAGTTGGTACAAACTTGGAATTGCAGTTGTTTTGACAGCATTGAGTCTAATCAATACAGGTTGTGCTACGACAGCTCAAGCTCGACGTTTTAACTGGATAAAGAGTGTCTGTTTCGCCCGACTTGCGAGTTACTTTCCTTTGCTTGCCCAAAGGAAAGTAATCAAAGGAAAAGGCATCCCCTCCCGCTTGTTTCCTGCGCTGCTCACCCTTCTGGGTGCCAATCGAGCCTGTGAAGGG
>JAZKEL010000014.1:0-11605 GCA_040387075.1 Pseudomonadota bacterium | reverse complement strand
GCATAGCCGATGGCGGCCAGGATGCGGCCGAGATTCGGGTCGGACGCGAAAAATGCGGTCTTGATGAGCGGGGAATGGGCAATGGCGTACGCCACTTTCCTGCATTCTTCGCGGTCTTTGCCGGCTTCCACATGGATCGTCATGAATTTGGTCGCGCCTTCGCCATCGCGCACGATGGCCTGAGCCAGCAAGGTGGCGACCTCCGTCATGGCATCGCGCAAGGCAATATAGCCAGCACTGCTTTCGCCGATCTCGGCGATGCCTGATAGGCCGGTCGCCATCATGATCAGCGAATCGTTGGTGGAAGTATCGCCATCCACGGTAATGCAATTAAAGGATTTATTGACCGCATAATCGATCAGCGTCTGCAAGGCGGGCTGGCTGATGGCCGCATCGGTGGCGACATAGCCCAGCATGGTCGCCATATTGGGGTGGATCATGCCGGAGCCCTTGGCGATGCCGGTGATGGTCACTGTCTTGCCATCCAGCACGATCTGTTTTGAAATGCCTTTGGCGACGATGTCGGTCGTCATGATGGCCTCTGCCGCGTTCAGCCAGTTATTTTCATCCAGGCTTTCAAGGCATGCCGGCAAGCCGGCAACCACGCGGTCTACAGGTAAGGGCTCCAGGATGACGCCGGTGGAGAACGGCAGCACTTGTTCCGGCTTGATCTGCAGCAATTCCGCCAGGGCGGCACAGGTCTGGCGCGCGCGCAGCATGCCCTCGTCGCCCGTGCCGGCGTTGGCATTCCCGGTATTCACCACCAGTGCACGGATCTCACTTTCCGTGGCCAGGTGCTCCTTGCACAGCACCACGGGCGCAGCGCAGAAGCGATTCTGCGTAAAAACGCCTGCCACGCGCGTCCCGGGGCTAAGCTTGATCACCAGCACATCCTTGCGGTCCGGCTTGCGGATGTGCGCTTTGGCAAAGCCAAGCTGCACGCCGCTTACCGGCAATAGATCATGGGCTAACGGAACGGGTAAATTGACAGGCATAGTAAAAACCTAAATGAATTAAAAATGGATATGGCTAAGCATAAGCCAAGCAATGCTCAGGATTTTACCGCATTACTCATGACAATTTGCCATGACAATTGGCAGCACCAGGCCAATCGATTCGGTATTGCAAAGTGTGGCCAAGTTGAAGCAGGTCGCGGCGGCATATCTTCATACCATTGGAATGGACATGAAGAAGGCCCGCTACCGGGGAGTAAGCGGGCCTTCAGTTCATGGCATTAAGGGGAAGAAATGCCATGAAGACTTGTTAGTCAAAAGCACACCAGCTTAGTTCATATTTTCTTACGCTAATTGCTGGATGGTCATCAGGAAACGGATCATGGCTGCAGGAAAATATCGATGGCCTTGCGCCAGTACTCCTTGTTTTCCCGCATCTGGTCGATGCTGCCGCGTTGCAGCAAGCGCCGGTCCACACCGGAGCGTTCCACACGGTTCGATATTTGGAAGGTCAAGGACATCACCATCTCACGCAATCCATCCAGGGGAATGCCGAACCGTTCTGCTGCCTCGGTGAACGAATTTCCATCCAGGATGGCGTCCAGCACCTCGATGTTCACCTTGTAATATTTAGCGCGGATGCTGGCCTCGTCCTCTTTCAATAAGGCCGACTGGATTTGTGCAGCGACCGGCTGGATAGTCTCTGCATGCTTGATCAGGTATTCGTTCCAGTTCAGCATTTTCGCCGGGAGTATCTTGGGGATCTTTACGCCATGGTCGGTGAGGATGTTCATGCCCTGTGCCTTGGCTAGGATGACATCGGAGCTGGACACGTTCATTTTTTGCGCAATCGCCTGCAACGTGGCGCCGTTCATGGAATCGAGAATGGCGTTGATGGAAGTCAATCCGCTGTTCAAGCTGGGGATGTGGTCTGTATTTAATACGAAGTCATTGGTCATCCGCTATTTTACCCCGGCCCAACTGGCAGGCCGGCAACAGATACACTTAGTTACAGTTTGACTTCATGGTGGCTGATCACCCCAGTGAGGAGGCGTTGCAATGCTTGCAATTTCAGCCGGCATGATGCCTGGCAAAAAATCGCTGTACCAATTCATAAACCGCCATGCCGGCTATCATGGCGGCAGAAAACAGGATCGCCTCTTCATACCCCGCCCCTAAAGACACGATGGCGGGCCCCGGGCAATAGCCCGCGAGGCCCCAGCCGATGCCGAACACTATCGACCCCAGTATTAACCGCGCATCGATCGTATGCCTCCCCGGCAGTACAACAGGCAGGCCCAGAACGGATTTCCCCCGTGTGCCCACAAACCGGAATGAAAAGAAAGCGACTGCGATGGCACCCAGCATCACAAACGCCAATGAAGGGTCCCAGGCACCCGCCACATCCAGGAAACCGATCACTTTTGCCGGATTGGTCATGCCGGAGAGCAACAACCCCAGCCCGAACACCAGCCCGGCGAATAAGGAAGCAAGGAGTTGTAGCATCATTGGATATGCCTGGCGATGAACACGGTAATCCCCGCCGACAGCATGAATACGAGGGTGGCAACGATGGAGCGTGGCGACAACCTGGATATACCGCATATGCCATGGCCGCTGGTGCAGCCCGCCGCATAACGGGTACCGATGCCCACCAGCAGTCCCGCAATCACGATGGTGCCGGTGCTAGCAGTAATTGCGGCATCCGGCAGCACATGGAACAGTTGGTAGACCAGGGGCGAAATGATCAGGCCGGCGATAAACAGCAGGCGCCAGGCAATATCGTTACGCCTGGGATGCAGCAACTCGCCCAGGATGCCGCTGATGCCTGCTATGCGGCCATTCAGCAACAACAGCAATGCCGTCGCGACGCCGATCAGCAGGCCGCCGGCGAATGCGCTCAATGGGGTAAATGCAGGCCAGTCGATCATCAGGTAGCCAATTGGTTAATGAAAATCAGAGCTGCCAATTGTAAGCGATGCCAATCGCATCCTGGTACATCTTGATGTTGGCTTCGCCGCCGCCGAATGCTGCCGGAATAGAGCCGCTGCCATTCACCTTGTTTTCAAAAGCATGGATATAGCTCAGTGAAAGCTCACTCTTATTGGCGAATTTATAGCTGCCGCCGAGGGTGAAGTGATCCTGGATAATGCCAGGCGCCAGTACGTTGAATAAGGTCTGGCTTTTGCCTATAGGCTGGCTGGAATGGTTATAGCCGATTCTTAGCGTAATAGCGTCGTCATAGGCATAAATGGCCCCCAGCTTGTAGACCGTGACATTGTCCCAGCCGAAACCGGGGCCATTGCTGGAGCCCAGTTGCGAGGTAAGTGCGCCGGCGTTGCTGATGGAATCGACATCACCATACAGGATGCGTTGTACGTCCGCCGCAAGCGTGAAGCTAGGGCTGAGCTTAACCGCCGCGCCCAGGCCATAGGTGGTAGGTATGTCGAAACTGCCGCTATCGGCAAACAGGCCTTTATAGCGGTCGAACTTGGTCATATAGGTTTTGCTCTGGTAGGTTGCACCTAGCGTAACGTTATCGCTCACCTGGCCCACCCACCCTACGTGGATGCCGGCGCCATAGGAAGAATCCGAGCCCTCATTGGTGACATGCCCGGGCGATGCAGATACCAGTGCATTATCGAAATTCTGCAGGCCTTCTGCCTTGAAGCGCTGGTAAGCCAGGTTGAGGCTTACGCCTATAGATTGTGTAGGTGTTGGTTTCCACGAAAGCGTAGGCGAGACGAACAGCTGTATCAGGTTGACACCGGCCCTGGAATTGCCGAACAAAGGAAAACCATCCTTGTAATCGGTGTTGAGGCCGCCATTGCCGTAAATGCTGATGCCGCCTGCCACAGCATCGTTGATGCTCTTTTTGTAAGCGAACTCGGGGATGATGAAGCTTTCGGTGTCGTTACCATCGTAGCTGCCATTGACCGGAGCGGCGCTGCCCTCGATTTCCGCATTGCGCTGCGGACGGAACCATGTCGCGCCGACATATACCTGGTCATCCACCCACGAGATGCCCGCCGGATTAGTGGCCCCGGCAATGGCATCCTGCGGCAGGGCGATGCCGACGCCCCCTGCAGACTGCGCCTTGATGCCGTAGCCATGCGTAAAGTAGCCATCGGTGGCATAGGCGTGGCTGGCAGTCACCAGGAAAAGTGCAGCCAACAGCTTGTTGATTTTGTTCATTGAATCTCCCGACGATTATCTATGGAAAGAGGCCAGTGCCTGCACACTAGCCTCCTGCTGTCGGGTTGACTGTCATGATGAGTGGGGCAAAACTGGAACTTGCAGACTAAAGATTTCGCCTGGCGAAGTGAAAGAATATTTACCGCTATCGATAGCGTTGGATGGAATAAGTAGGCGGCCGAGAACCTGGTCCTATCCCGCCCTGGATAGTGCAAGGGGGATGCTACCAGTAACTAGACACCCATTTTTAATGCGGTATTCAACCGCCTTATTGCAGCGAGTGCTGTTCCAGGTAGGCAATAAACTGTTCAGGCCGTAACGACTTGGAGAACAGCCAGCCCTGAACGTAAGTGACGCCGCGCTCCAGCAGTATCTCGGCCTGTTTCTCCGTCTCCACGCCTTCAGCGATCATGGCAAGATTGAGCGATTTTGCCATTTCGATGATATGGAATGCCACATGCCCGGTAACCGCGTCCGTACCTATCGAATCGACAAAAGTCTTATCGATCTTCAGGTAATCCAGGTCGAATTTGGTGAGGTAGGACAGGCTGGAATATCCTGTGCCGAAATCATCGATGGCGACTTGTATGCCGGATGCCCGCATTCCTTTCATCACACCCAGGGAGACGCCATCGTTTAAAAAGCCGCGCTCTGTGGCTTCAATAATGATCTGGCTGTTTGCGCTGCCGGTTGTCTTCATCAGGGTTTCGACCAGCTTGATCAAATCCCCGGATTGCAGGTCCGACGACGATACGTTGATACCGATATGGAAGTTCGGGTTGGCCTTGAGCGTTTTCCCCAGGTCGGTGGCTATCAATTCAAACACCCGTTGGGTTAACTGGCAGATGACCCCCGTCTCCTCCGCGATGGGGATAAACAGGTCAGGCCTGACGAACACGCCGGCAGGGGTTCGCCAACGAATCAAGGCTTCAGCACCGACACAGCTTCTATCCCGCAGGTCGATGATAGGTTGATACTCAAGGTAGAACTCGTTGCGCGCCAGCCCTTTCAACAGTTCCGACTTTGGTGAGTAAGTGCGTTTTGCCAGGTATAAAAAACCGCCGGCAAGCCCCAGGCCAAGCAATATCCCCATGGGTATCAGGATTTTCGCGGAATTGCGTATATCGTCCGAGGTTTCCGACATCGGTATCGCACTGATGACGGCAGACCGCTTGCTCTTGTTCGGGGCAATGTAAACGATGTACTTGCCCTCGCTATCAATGAACGTCTGGGAGCCATTGCCCCGGTAGCTGTTGATCCATTCAGGCTTGATCTGGCCTTTTGACGTATACAGGACATGGGACTTGATATTGAATATCCCGACGGAGATTTCCGGATTGCCTAATGCCTCGATGGAATGGCGGGGGACGATGACAGCGACGTAATCGTGCTGCCCTATCACCACATAACGCTCATTATCCCAGCCGGGCACGTTGACGTGTGCCCATACACGGGTGCCATCCGGCTCGATGGCATATGGCTCGCCCAGTCGTATGCCATCGAATAATCCAGGGAGTGATGAGCAGTCGATGGTGGTGCCGTTCAGGTGGCCGATGGCCTGGAGGAAAAAAGCGGAGACATCGACCTTCTGCATCTCCTTCACGTTGGAGGCTGAGCATGCATCTTCGGAAGGGATGCTGGAAAATGTCGCGGCAATTTCTGAAAACTGGGTGCGCATCTTCAGCATGCGTTCCAGTACATCGTTGGTCGTCGTCTTTAGTCGCGCCGTTTCTTTTTTGATGGCCTGTTGCTTGGCCAGAAGCAGGGAAAATGTGATGGAGGTGGATACGAGGATAATGCCGACAATATTAGCGAAGGCAATGAACGCTTTTTTATTCTGGAAAATCTTGACTGCCGGCTTACTCATGGCGACGGCTTAAACGAATCGATGCTTTAATCCACATTGTTAATTCCTTCGAGCGACACATTAGTTTTTATTGATAGTCGTGACTCCGCAGTAATAATAAACCATCTATTTTGAATAACACAAATACTTATTCGGCCTGGCAGGCAATATAGAAGCGCTTTCCAGGCAAGTGGCTGTTTTTGGAATTATCTTATGTATGCAACGTCCTGGGCGGCGAAACATTCGCAGGATGCATATTCCACTCTGCACAAAATCAACGTGATCGATTAACTGGCCGTGAAAATACGGGATGACGTATCATCAACAGATGCGTACAGAAAAACAGAAAATGCTGGCTGGGGAGAACTACAACTCCCTCGATCCGGAGTTAGTGGAAGACCGCAGGAAAGCCAGGATCGCCTATCACCAGTTCAATAACCTTGCACCGGATAGCCCGCCATCGAAGAGGCAGGAATTGCTGTCGACACTGTTCAGGCAGATGACGGATGCAAATGTCACTGCTCCATTCTTTTGCGATTACGGCTACAACATCAAGCTCGGCAAGAATGTGTATTTCAACTTCAATTGTGTGGTGCTGGATGTGGCAACAGTCACCATCGGCGACAACACGCTGTTTGGCCCTAACGTGCAGTTATATACAGCCTTGCACCCGATGAGCGCTGAAGAAAGGCGGACGGGGGTGGAATCGGGGAAGCCCATCGTCATCGGTAGCGATGTATGGATGGGCGGAAGCGTCGTGGTTTGTCCCGGCGTCACGATAGGCGATGGCACGGTGATCGGTGCCGGCAGCGTGGTGACGAGGGATATCCCCGCCAATGTCTTTGCGGCAGGCAATCCCTGCCGGGTGATCCGGGCATTGTGATTTACCGAGGAACTCACTCTTCACGCAGCAAGGCATACTGCCATCCTATTCTCTGGCAGTGCTTAATTGAATTAAATCGAGCCTGGTTTAATCGAGCTAGTTTAATCAAGCCTGATTCAATCGAGCCTAGTCAGCCGATAAAACCAGGCCTGCGCCGCAAGTTTGCCACGGCAAATGCATTTCCCAGACGGTAACCTATTCAGAATAAGCCGATACCGCCGTAAACAAAGAAGCACCCTCTGCTCCGCACCCTATCGTTAACATGGTCAAACTAGCCCACCGATGATACATAGCCTCAAAACCCTGTTTTCACTCGACACCGGCAACGTCACGTTGACCAATCGTATAGAGGTGTTTTACTGGACCGAACGTTTTGGCGTATCGGAACAGCGCTTGCGGCTTGCCATCAAATGCGTGGGAACGGACCCCGTCTACCTGCAGATGTATTTCTTTTGAATCCGCTACAGGGTCCGTCTTTTCACCCAGCCGGTTGAATGGCGTCTATCCCGGATAGGCGGAAGGCTTACCTGGCGTTAGCACTACTTTCCGGCAATACTCTTCCTTCTTGTTGAATATGTCGTAGCCCTTGGGCGCATCTTCCAGTGACATGCGATGGGTAATAATGTCCGCAGGGTGCAAATCGCCGTTCTCGATGTGCTCGAGCAGCTCGGGCAAATAGCGATGCACATGCGTCTGCCCCATCTTGAAACTCAGGCCTTTATCGAAGGCATCGCCGATCAGGAACCCGTGGATGAACCCAGCGTAGACGCCAGGAATGCTGACAATGCCGCCGCGCCTGGTAGCAGCAATCGCCTGGCGCAATACATGTCCGCTGCTGGCTTCCAGCTTGAGTGTCGCCAGTGTGGTCTCTACCGCACTGCCCTTTGCCTCGAACCCCACGGCATCGATGGAAGCATCCACACCGCGGTGATGGGTGGCATCCAGGATCACTTGGGCAGGATCGTCCTGCTCATCGAAATTGATGCTGATGGTGCCGTATTCCTGCTTGGCAAAATCCAGGCGATACTGGTGGTGATCGATCATGAAAATGGTCTCTGCACCCCTGAATCTTGCACAGGCAGCAGCCATCAGGCCAACTGGGCCGGCGCCGAAAATGGCCACACTGGAGCCAGGCTTCACTTCTGCATTCAATACCGCCTGGTAACCTGTCGGCAGGATATCGGTCAGGAACAGCACCTGCTCATCGGCCAGGCTGCCGCCGACCTTGAACGGCCCGACATTGCCCTTGGGTACACGCACCAGCTCCGCCTGGCCACCGGGTACACCACCGTATAGGTGGCTATAGCCGAACAAGGCTGCCGGCGGGGTAGCGCCTTTTTTATTGAGGATGGCGCCGCGTCCTGGATTGGTGTTTTCACAGGCACCGAATACGCTCTTGTCGCAGAAGAAGCAATGGCCGCAGGCAATCACGAAGGGGATGATCACGCGATCGCCCTTTTTGACATTGGTGACGGCTGGGCCGGCGTCTTCGACGATGCCCATGAACTCGTGGCCGAGGATATCGCCGTCTTTTACTTCCGGGATTTTGCCGCGGTAGAGATGCAGGTCGGAGCCGCAGATAGCCGTAGCGGTGACTCGCAGCAACACATCGTCCTCTTCCTGGAGGATGGGATCGGGAACGGTTTCAATCCGGACATCTTTACTGCCATGGTAGGTAAGTGCGCGCATCATCGTTTCCTGTAGTGAATGAAGGGAGGTATTAGTGAGGAAACTATAGGGATAGCAGCACGGGTATATATGTAGGAGGCCGATGAATATAGTGTCAGGCTAGTGCTGTTGAAGCCGTCATGAATATGATTAGTCTTTGCTGCTACTGCCGCATGGCGACAGGCACAGGCATTCTTACAATAAAATCAGCCTTAAGATTACAACCGCCCCAGGCATGGCATGGCTAAATAAGCGCAAACTCTATGCGATGGAATAGTGATGGGCGAGAAAGTCTCAGGTTACCTGGGTATACAGGCAAGAATGTTTGCTAAACAGAAGCTTAGGCGAGAATCGCCTTTGCTGACATTCAGGATAGTTTTCAGGCGTTCCGATGGCGAAGTATTCGATGACTACATCATCGAAGCGAAATCGGACCATGTAGCGTGGACATTGGCGCACATGCGCTTTGAAAGCGACTATCCTGAAGAAGATGCAGAAACCTATTGTGTTGAAGTAGAGCGCAAAGCCGATTGACCTGACTGTGCAATAGGCCATATACATGGCTATTAGCCTGTAAATCAATCACCGCCATCAAATTCCAGCCAGGATAGTTTTATTCCATATGCATTTACCGACCTTCCTTGAAAATAGCCACCTATAACATTAACGGCGTCAACAACCGACTAGAGCGCTTACTGGAATGGCTGGATGCCGCAAAACCCGATGCCGTCTGCCTGCAGGAACTGAAGTCAGAAACAGCGAGATTCCCAGTCCAGGCCATAGAAAAAGCAGGATACGGTGCGATATGGGCCGGACAGAAAGCCTGGAACGGCGTCGCCATCCTGAGCCGCGATGCACAACCTGTCGAGATACGCCGCTCATTGCCTGACGACCATCCGGATGCCCCGGATAGACAGGCGCGTTATATCGAGGCGGCAGTGAACGGCTTGGTGCTTGCCAGCATCTACCTGCCTAACGGTAACCCTCAGCCGGGCCCTAAATTCGACTATAAATTGGCCTGGTTCAAGCGCTTGATCGATCATGCCCGTGGGCTGTACGAGAGCGGGCTTCCTGTCGTGCTGGCAGGAGATTACAACGTAGTCCCCAGCAATCGTGATATTTACGAAACTCGCTCATGGGACGACGATGCATTGGTACAACCGGAAAGCCGCGCCGCCTATGCAAAGCTGCTGAAGCAAGGCTGGGTGGATTCACTCAGGGCCGCGCACCCTGATGAGGAAATCTTCACGTATTGGGACTACAAGCGCAACCGCTGGGCCAGGAATGCAGGATTGCGCATCGACCATCTATTGCTCAGTTCGAGCCTGGCGCCTTTATTGCTCCAGGCTGGAGTGGATAAGGAAGTAAGGGGTGTTGCCGGGGCGAGTGACCATGCGCCGACATGGATAGAACTCGATTGGCCTGTGTAGCTTAGAACTTCTTAGTCATGACCGAACTGGCTTGAAATTATTTCAAGAGCATCTGCCGCGCAAGTACTACAAACTAAAACAGGCAGGCTATACGATAGCCTGCCTGTTTTTTGTTAATGCCGGGTTAATTCGTTGTAGTGGTGGTTGAAGTGCTACTTGTATCCGTCTTCACCTTGTGGTGTTTCTTGTGTGCCTTCGTACTGGAATCCTTGGTAGTGCTCATGTCGGATCCGCTGTTTGCATCATTGGCTACAGGCTTCTGGTGCAGCTTTTCATTGTACTGGCTTGATGGTGTGTAGGTATTGGTGGAATCGTCAGTCTGCGTATCCGCCAGCACTGCATTGCTGAAACCGGCGATCATGGCTGAGCATACTAAAAGTTTGAATTTATTCATGTCATTCTCCTGAGTTATTAATTGGTCTGGATAAATACCATCCATGTAGCAATTAAAATTCATTTCATGGCATGCCAACATAGGAGTTCTGCCAATGTTGCTGTAGGAGAGAAACACCCCCTCACTTTGCCAATAGTTACTTTAGTATTCACTGGCAGCATTGGTATGGATGTGTAGAATGTAACTTTCTGTAAAATTCCGGGGATTTCAATGCAGTTTCTCATCGTCCTGACGGTCATCCTGGGGGGCTACTTTGTGCTCAACCAGGTCCGCAAGACATCCGAAGCCAAAAAGACCCAGACTCGCCTGCCAGGCAAGTCGATCCCGCTGGTATTGCCGGATGCGCCGGTCAGCACGACCGATGCCAAGCATATTTTCCAGGAGTACATGGCGGCGCAGGGATTCGATACGGCGGACATTGAAAGCCACCTGAAGTCGTTCATGAATGCTGCGAAAGAGCACCAGGAGTTCCTGAGGGAACAGATGGAGCAGGCCAGGCAGGAATTCGAGGACTCGAAGCAATTGAACAGCCAGACGGCGCAACAGGTGTTCCAGGAGATGTACCTGAAGTCGGTGGAGGCGCACGATCAATACAAATTCGATAAGCGCGAATTCCTGACCAACTACATCAATACGCTGACCAAGGCGTAGCCAGCACTTCTTTTCTGCCTCAATAATTCAAAACAAGCCGGTAATGCGCCCAGCATCGTCGATATCGATACGCATGGCGCAAGGCACTTTCGGCAATCCCGGCATGGTCATGATGTCGTCGCAGATCATGACCACGAACTCCGCCCCTGCACATAGCCGGATCTCACGGATGGTGATGGTGTGCCCCGATACCGCCCCGCGTTGGGCGGCATCGGTTGAAAACGAATACTGCGTCTTTGCCACGCAGATGGGGTAATGCCCATAGCCGTCCGCCTGCAGCTTGTCGATCTGCGCCCGGATACGGCGCGGTGCCGCGATATCGGCAGCCCCGTAGATGCGGGTCGCCACCTTGCGCACTTTCTCCCATAAAGTATCGGCATCCTCATACACAAAGCGCATTGACGTGGTGGTTTTTGCCGCCTGGTTTTCTAAATGGCTTTCGACCAGCCGCACTACCTCCCTGGCCAGCTCTTCGGCACCGGCACTGCCTTTTGCCCAGTGCTCGGCCACTACCACCTTCACATCGAGTTTCGCCAGGTGCTCGCGCACCATCGATTCGGGCACGAAGCCGGATCCCATGCAGCG
>JAZKEL010000013.1:0-3149 GCA_040387075.1 Pseudomonadota bacterium | reverse complement strand
CCAGGAACACCAACATGACGGACAGGGGCAGGATCACGAACAGCGTATTGCCGGCGATCTTTTCCTGGTAGGTGAGCTCGGTCCATTCGTAACCCATGCCGCGCGGCAGGGTTTCCGCCGCGATGCGTTCCACCGCAGCCTGCGCTTCGCCGGTACTGAAACCGGGCGCAGCACCGCCGTTGATGTCGGCAGCCGGGTAGCCGTTGTAGCGCATGGCACGATCAGGCCCGTAGCTCTGCGTCATCTTCAGCAGCGATGACAGCGGCACCATGTCGCCCTTGTCGTTGCGCGCCTTCAGCAAGCCGATATCCTCGGCATGCGCACGGAACTGCGCGTCGGCCTGGACCCGTACTTGATAGGTACGCCCGAACTTGTTGAAGTCGTTGACGTACAGCGAGCCCAGGTAGATCTGCAACGTCTCGAATACATCGGGGATCGACACGCCCAGTTGCTGCGCATGGGTACGGTCCACGTCGGCGTACAGCTGCGGCACATTGATCTGGTAGCTGGAGAACATGCCAGCCAATTCAGGTGCTTTCTGTGCCTTGGCCATAAAGGCCTGCAGACCGCTATTGAGTTCCTGGTTACCTAATGCCGCCCGGTCCTGGATCTGCAGCTTGAAGCCGCCGATGGTGCCCAGGCCCTGCACAGGCGGCGGCGGGAACACGGCGATGAACGCACCCTGGATGGAGGCGTAATCCTTGTTCAATTGCTGCGCGATGGTGAAGCCGTTCAGTTCCGCCGTCTTGCGTTCGTCAAAGGGCTTGAGCGTGACGAACACGATGCCGGAATTCGGGCTGTTGGTGAACCCGTTAATCGATAAACCAGGAAACGCCACGGCCGATTCCACGCCGGGATGCTTGAGCGCGATATCGCTCATCTGGCGGATGACGTCTTCGGTACGGTCCAGCGACGCAGCATCCGGCAATTGGGCGAAACTGACCAGGTACTGCTTGTCCTGCGCCGGGATAAAACCGGCCGGCACCTTGTGGAACAGGAACAGCGTGCCGGCGATCAGTACTGCGTAAATCGCGAGCATGATGCTTTTGCGCTGCAGCACGCCGGTCACGCCATTGCTGTAAGACGTAGAGCCGCGCTTGAACATGCGGTTGAAGCGCACGAAGAACCAGCCGAATAATTTGTCGATACCGCGCTGGAATGCATCTTTCTTGGCGCCATGTTTTTTCAGCAACAGGGAAGCCAGGGCCGGCGACAATGTCAGCGAATTGAATGCCGAGATCACGGTCGAGATGGCGATGGTCAGTGCGAACTGCTTGAAGAACTGGCCGGTCAGGCCGCTGACAAAAGCCAGCGGCACGAATACCGCAGCCAGCGTCAGCGCGATGGCGACGATAGGCCCGGATACTTCGCGCATGGCTTTATAGGTCGCCTCTTTCGGCGACAAGCCGTCCTCAATGTTGCGTTCGACGTTTTCCACTACCACGATGGCGTCATCCACCACGATACCGATGGCGAGCACCAGCCCGAATAAACTCAGCGTATTGATGGAGAATCCGAGGCCCATCATGATGGCGAAGGTGCCGATGATGGACACGGGTACGGCCAGCAAGGGGATGATGGACGCACGCCAGGTCTGCAGGAACACGATGACCACCAACACTACCAGCGCGACGGCGATTAATAAAGTCTCGATCACCGCATGGATGGACGAGCGCACGAACTGGGTCGGGTCGTACACGATGTGGTATTCCACGCCTTCCGGCATATCCTTCTGCAATTCGGCCATGGTCTTGCGCACGTTTTCGGAAATCTGCAGAGCATTGGAACCGGGCGACTGGAAGATGGGGATGGCCACCGCGGATTTATTATCCAGCAAGGAGCGCAGCGCATATTCGCTGGCACCCATCTCCACACGTGCGACGTCGCTCAAGCGTGTCACCACACCTTCTGGAGAGGTGCGGATGACGATATTGCGGAACTCTTCCTCGTTGATCAGGCGGCCGTTGGCATTCACCGAAATCTGGTAATCCACACCCGGCAATGACGGCGAAGCGCCGATCACACCAGCGGCCACGTCCACGTTCTGTTCGCGGATGGCTTTCACCACATCACTGGCGGCCAGCTTACGTTCGGCCACCTTGCGCGGATCCAGCCAGATGCGCATGGAATAATCGCCGGAACCGAACAGTTGCACCTGGCCCACACCTTCAAGACGCGCCAACCTGTCTTTCACATTCAGCAGCGCATAGTTGCGCAGATAGGTCATGTCGTATCGATGGTTAGGCGACAGCAAATGCACCACCATGGTCAGGTCGGGCGAGCTTTTCACCGTCGTCACGCCCAGGCGCTGCACTTCTTCCGGCAACCTAGGCAGAGCCTGGTTGACACGGTTCTGCACCAACTGTTGCGCCAGGTCGGGCGGGGTGCCCAGCTTGAAAGTGACAGTCAATGTCATCAGGCCGTCGGAAGTGGCTTGCGAAGCCATGTACAGCATGCCTTCCACACCATTGATCTGTTCCTCAATCGGCGTCGCTACAGTCTCGGCGATGGTCTGCGGATTGGCACCGGGGAACTGCGCCTTGACGATAACCGATGGCGGTACCACTTCCGGATATTCGGAAATGGGCAGGTTCATCATGGAAATAAGCCCGCCGACCAGGATGATGATGGACAGCACGCCGGCAAAGATGGGCCTGTCCACAAAGAATTTGGAGATATTCATAATTAGTATTCCTGTAGTGATGACTACATTGCTTAAATTTTTGTATTTCTAAAGAAGCGCCAGGCGACTAGATCAGGATCTTCTTCTGCGGCTTGATCATGAGTTCCGTAGTTTTCATTTCTGTAGTCTTCAGGCTGGGAGCTTGAGCCACCGGTTTGGGCTGGGCATCCGCCATAGTCGGCGCTACGGTGTCATTTGGGCGCACGCGTTGCAGGCCGTTGACGATGATGTGCTCATCCTTCTGCAGGCCGGAACGCACGATGCGCAAGCCATCGACCATGGGGCCGATCTTGATTTCTCGGTAGACTGCCTTGTTGTCGGCGCCCACCACCATCACGTATTTCTTGTCCTGGTCGGTGCCGATGGCTTTGTCGTCGATGAGGATGGCCGTCTTCTCACCGCCGCCGCCAGTGCGCACACGGGCATACATGCCGGGCGTCAGCAGGCCGGACGCATTATCGAATAC
>JAZKEL010000012.1:0-6497 GCA_040387075.1 Pseudomonadota bacterium | reverse complement strand
CAGTTCAGGAATCGTTTTGCGCTTCCTGTTCTGCGTAATAGTTACGCACCTGGGTCATGTCAAAGTCGCGTGCCCATTCGATGATCTTTTCCAGTGCTGGCGCACCGATCTCACCGACCTGTGCATGGATGCCGGCCTGCTCGCGGATGACCAGGATGCCGGGGATCTTTTCCACTTCGAAATACTCACCGATCTCAGGATCCGTTTCGGTATTGACCATGCCGAAGGTGATGTCCGGGTTCTTTTCGGCGGCGGCCTTGAATACATCGGTGAATGTCAGGCAGGGATCGCACCAGGGTGCCCAGAAATCAACGATCACGAAATGATTATTGACGATGGTTTCTTTGAAATTGGCTTTATTTAATTCGAGTACGGCCATGATGTTTTCCCTGCAGCGTATAAAAAGTAATCCGGCATTCTAGCAGATGGCAGCAAATAACCCATACCCGGAAACGTTACATGGGCCCCGGCGTAGTGGATAGCCAGGCCCAGGAACTTTCCGGGATTAGAGAACCGGCTTGCCCCAGCTACCGGTGAAAAACAACTCCCCGAGCTCCAGGCGCTTACGCGGCGCTGTTTCGCGCTCCAATACTTCGCCGGACAAAGTAGAGATGTCTGCAGGATAACCCACCGATACCATGGCCATCAGCGTGTATTCCGGCGGAATGCCAAAAGTAGCCCTGGCCTTGTCGGCCTCATAACCGCCCATCTGGTGGGCCATCAGCCCTAAGGCAGACGCCTGCAGGCAAAGATTCTCCGCCGCGGCACCGGTATCGTACTGGCCGAAGCGGTTTTCCTTGCCGTTATGTGCGAACAGGCTGCCGGCGGTGATCAGGAACAATAAGGGGGCATCTTTCGCCCATGCCTGGTTGCCCGGTACAAGGCAATCCTGGGCCTTTTGCCAAAGCGCTTCGTCCTTGTTCTTATCCCAGACCACAAAGCGCCAGGGTTGGTCACCGAAGCAGGACGGCGCCCAGCGGGCCGCTTCCAGCAAGGCAACCAGCTGGTCGCGGCTGACAGGCTTGCTGGCATCATAAGAACGACCGCTCCAGCGTTGCGCCAGTGTATCGTCGATTGATACCTGGGTGATGGCGGGTTTTTGCATAATGCTTCCTTATTTGATTTATTAATTGATTGAATATTCTTAAAGCGTTGGGTAATCCGTATAGCCTTTTGCAGTGCCGCCGTAAAAACTGGCCTGGTCAGGGGTATTCAACGGGGCACCTTTAGCAAATCGTGCAGGCAGATCGGGGTTCGCCAGGAACGGTACGCCATAGGCAACGGCATCGGCATTGCCGGCGGCAATCGATGCATCGCCGCGTGCCTTGTCGTAGCCCAGATTGGCAATGTAGGAACCCTTGAATAATTTGCGCAACTCCACGAAATCGAACGGCGCTGCTTCACCCGCCATGCTGCCCTCCACCACGTGCAGGTAGGCCAGGCCGAACGGGCTTAATGCTGTGGCGACCGCGTTGAACAAGGCTTGCGGATCGGAATCGCTGATATCGTTGAATGGGTTCAAGGGCGAGATGCGCACGCCGACTTTATCTGCACCTGCCACCTTCACAACAGCAGACACCACTTCCAGCAGGAAGCGGATGCGATTCTCGATACTGACGCCGTAATTGTCGGTACGTTTATTGGTGCTGTCGCGCAGGAACTGGTCGATCAGGTAACCATTGGCGGCATGCACCTCCACGCCGTCAAAGCCGGCTTCCAGTGCATTCTTGGTGGCTGCAATATAGTCATTCACGATGCCGGGCAACTCATCAGTAGCCAGTGCGCGCGGCGTGACGAAATCCTGCAGCCCCTGGTAGGTATACGCCTGGCCGTCCGGTTTGAGTGCGGACGGCGCCACTGGCAAGGCATTATCCGGCAACAGCGACGGATGCGAGATACGGCCCACGTGCCACAGTTGCAGGATGATCTTGCCGCCGTTGGCATGCACATCGCCCACCACTTTTTTCCAGCCCTCAACCTGTGCGGCGGTATGGATGCCAGGCGTTGCAGGATACCCATGCCCCATGTCGGAGATCGGCGTGGCTTCGGTGATGATGGCACCGGCCGATGCACGTTGTGCGTAATATTCGGCGTTCAACGCCTGCGGTACATTGCCCTCGCCGGCACGGTTGCGGGTGAGCGGTGCCATGAGGATACGGTTCTTGAGTTGCAGGCTGCCGATTTTCACCGGGCTGAACAAATTCAGGTTTGCGGTCATACGATCTCCAGGATTAATAGGGGTTATGTAGCGTATTGAATGTTGAGTCTGGCATTATTCGGAGCTAGCTGGGTTATTTCAAGGGAACAGGTTCCGCGTATTTTCTGACGCCTTCGATCAGCAGCGTGATCTCGATGTCGTTGCCCACCGGCGCATTGGCTTTCGCCGTCCAGGCAAATCCGTAGTCGCTGGCCTTGATGACCGTATGGCCTTCAACACCGGTGCGGTAACCGCCGAACGGGTCGGCGCCGAAGCCCAGCACTTTGAAGGGAAAGGTGATTTCCTTGGTCACACCGTGCAGAGTCAGCTTGCCGGTGATGATGCCTTCGCTGTCGCTGGTGGTGACGATCTTGCTGCTGACGAACCGCATCTCGGCAAAACGCCCTACGTCCAGGTAGCCTTCCTTCTTGATATGTTCATCGCGCTTGGCATGGCTGCTGTTGACGCTTAGCACGTTGATCACCGCATCCACACTGGAATTGGCCAGGTTGTCACGGTCGATGACCAGCTTACCCTTGATATCGGGAAATGTACCGGATGTCCTCGATACCACATGGCGTATGGTCCAGTTGGCAAAGCTGTGGGTATTGTCTATCTCGTACGTCTCTACTTCTGCAGCGGCCGTCAATGAAACCGCCATCAGTGAAGCGGCCACCAGGGCCGTCGCTGTTATGATTTTTCTCATATGAACCCTTTATGCTTTTGCTTTATGCTTTTGTTTGTGAATGCTATTTGCGCAATCGCGCAGTGATGCTGGCCACGCGTTCGCCGAGATGCTCCGCCGTGAGGAGGTCGCTGGCAATCGGCCCGAATTCAGGTCCCTGGTCGCTATTGGCCTGCGCCATCGCGCCAAGGAAACTGCCCAGGCGATTCAAGTCTTCCACTGAGCCGGTACTGCTGTTGTTGCCGGGCTTCAAGCCCAGGCTCACCCAGATCATACCGTGCTGCGCGGCAAATACGGCAAGCTGGGTAAGTGTACTCAGCTTGTCGCCACTCTGGCTGCCGGAGGTAGTGAAACCCGCGGCTACCTTGTCTTTCCATGCATCCACGAACCATGCTTTGGAACTGGCATCCATAAATGCCTTGAACTGCGCGGAGGCACTGCCCATGTAGGTCGGCGCTCCGAAGATGATGGCATCCGCGGCATCCAGAAGTTCCCATTGTGCCGGATCTTCCAGCACGGCATCGGTGGTCAGCACCGTCACCTCAGCACCCGCCACCTTGCTTGCGCCGCGCCCTACTGCCTCGGCCTGCATGGCAGTATGGCCGTAGCCACTGTGATATACCACTGCTATTTTTGTCATTTTAAATTCCTTAAATCTGGGTTAATTGTTAAATTTCAATCGAAAAAAAATCGCATAAAAGTTACTGCAGGTAAGCCGCAGCAGACGGCAGGTCGAACAACAGGATCTCAGCATCGGTACCGGCCGCATTGCATTGTGCGGTGAGCTCGATATCGGTTTCGTCGTCAATAGCGACCGCATCGCCCTGCTCCAGCAATTGCCCATTGACCAGCACACTGCCGCTTGCTACCTGCACATACAGGCTGCGACCGGGTTTCGTGCTGTAGGGCAAGGTCTTGCCCGCTTCCAGCAAGGTGGCGGACAGATCGACATCCTGGTGTACCAGCAACGACCCTTCCCGTGCATCGCGGGATGCGATCAGGCGCCACTGGTTCTTCTTGCCGGCAGCATCGAAATGCTTTTCCTCATAGCCGGGCGTAATGCCGTTGCGCTCGGGCAGCAGCCATATCTGCAGCAGGTGCGCGGCATCTTCGCTGGAGGCGTTGAACTCGCTATGGGTGATGCCTGAACCTGCCGTCATGCGCTGTACGTCGCCCGCCTTGATCACCGAACCGTTGCCCATGCTGTCTTCATGGCGGATGGCGCCATGCAGCATGTAGGTGACGATCTCCATGTCCTGGTGCGAGTGCTTGCCGAAGCCCTGCGCCGGGTCGATGATGTCTTCGTTGATCACGCGCAGTACTGAATAGCCCATGTGCTCGGGGTCGTAATAGCGGGCGAACGAAAACGAATGGTAGCTATCGAGCCAGCCGTGCTGGGCATGGCCGCGTTCGCTGGATTTGCGTATTCTCAACATGATTTCTTCCTTCCATTATTCAATAAGACTGAATCTGGAAAGCATACTATTCCGGATGCATATGCCATGAAAGCGAAGAATTCTGCTGCAATCATTCAAATTTCCTGAACCTTATTTTCCAAGTTGCATTCAACGTGCAGAAGCTATGGCAGAATGTATCGAGTGCGATAACTAACGAGGTCAATAATGCACATGCATTTAACGCTGGACGCCCTGCAAGTGCTGGACGCGATAGCCACCAAAGGCAGTTTCGCTGCCGCAGCGGAATCGCTTCACCGCGTGCCTTCGGCCATCACCTATACCGTGCGCAAGCTGGAGGATGACCTGGGCATCGCCCTGTTCGACCGCAGCGGCCACCGTGCAGAACTGACCGAAGCCGGCTCGGAACTGTTGCGCGAGGGACGCTTCATGCTGCGCGCGGCAGATGAGCTGCAATCCAGGGTCAGGCGCGTATCCACAGGCATCGAAACCGACCTGGCGATAGCCGTCAGCGACCTGTTCAAACTGGAGGCTATCTACCCCATATTGCAGGAGTTTTACCAGCAGGGCTTCGGCACGCGCATACGCCTGCTCAACGAAGTCTTCGGCGGCAGTTGGGATGCGCTGGTGTCCGGCCGCGCGGACATCTCGCTGGGTGCGCCAGGCGACGGCCCGCCGGGCGGAGGGTATTCGACGAAAGTCATGGGTCCGCTCGTATTCCAGTTTGCCGTGGCCCCGCACCACCCGCTGGCGGCCATGCCCGAACCCTTGCATAACTGCGATATCCAGCAATACCGCTCCATCTCTGGCGCCGATACTTCGCGCAACCTGCAACCGCGCACCTCCGGCATCCTCACCGGGCAGGACGTACTCACGGTGCCCACCATGCGCAATAAACTGCAGGCGCAGATCGCCGGGCTGGGCGTGGGTTACCTGCCAAAACACCTGGCCGAACGTCATGCCGCCAGCGGCGAACTTGTCATCAAGGAGGTTGCCGAAGCGAAATCGGAAGCACCTATCTACATGGCATGGCGCACCGGCGGCGGAAAAGCGCAAAGCTGGCTGATCAAGGCGTTTGAGAAACTGACGCTGGATGAACTGATGCTTTGAGTATTGGCCTGATACTCGTTAGCTTTGCGATTGCTTCCATTATTAAACCCTGACATGAAGAAACCACCATGCACCCGATAACGCAAAAAATCATCACCGCCACCAGCCAGGTCATCCTGGGAAAAGACCAGCAGATAAGGCTGGCACTGGCTTGTATATTGGCTCGTGGGCATTTGCTCATCGAGGATCTGCCGGGCATGGGGAAGACCACCATGGCGCATACGCTGGCGCAGGTGCTCGGCCTGCAATTCAGCCGCGTGCAGTTCACCAGCGACCTGCTGCCGGCCGACGTGCTGGGCGTATCGGTATACGATCGCAACACGGCCACGTTCAAGTTCCATCCCGGCCCGGTATTCACCAATGTACTGCTGGCGGACGAGGTGAACCGCGCCACGCCGAAAACGCAAAGCGCACTGCTGGAAGTGATGGAAGAAGGCCAGGTCACCCTGGAGGGCGAAACGCGCAAACTGCCTCAGCCCTTTTTCGTGATCGCCACGCAGAACCCCACCCACCACATCGGCACATTTCCATTGCCGGAATCGCAGCTGGATCGCTTCCTGATGCGCATCCAGCTTGGTTACCCGGACGCAGGTTCCGAGCGCGACCTGCTGAAAAGCATCGGCGGCCGTGTCGCCATGAACACGCTGGAGCCCGCCGTCAACGGTGCCGAGCTGATTGCATTACAGCGTGAGGTCGACAATATCCATATATCGGATGCCTTGCTGGATTACCTGCAGGCACTCTTAAACTACACCCGCACGTCTTCCCGCTACACCGCAGGGCTTTCGCCGCGCGCAGGGCTTGCACTCCGCCAATGCTCCCAGGCGTGGGCATTGATGCAGGGCCGCGATTTCGCCCTGCCGGAAGACGTGCAGGCCGTGTTGCCCGGCGTCGCCGGCCATCGCCTGCAAACAGTCAGCGGCACGGAAAGCTTCGGCGATACCGGTGTGCACCTGCTGAATGCGGTCGCCGTTCCCTAGATTCATATAGACATGGTCATATACAAAAACCGCTACCAGCCGTGCTGCAGATGATCAACACGGCCAAACTGCTCGACTGGAAACAATGGCTCCGTGTCGCCAAGCCGGAT
>JAZKEL010000011.1:0-2510 GCA_040387075.1 Pseudomonadota bacterium | reverse complement strand
AATTTGACAGGGGGCTTTATAGAAGGTAGCGAGTTTGGCAGATAATAAGAGTAAACGCCTGTATAGACAAGGAGAGTTACGATTTGTTAACGCCTCGGGGATTTTCATGGCGTGACTTTTAATTGTGGGCGTACTACGGTTATGATGGCAAAAATGAAACTTTCCAATCCACAACGCTACCTTATATTAGCCGCCATTTTCATGGCGGCTTTGTTTATCGAAGCGTTGTGGCTGAAGGCGCTGACACCATTGGAGCACAGGCTGCACGACCAGATGCTGCTGACCCATGCGCTGGGTGCCAAGCCGGATCCCGATATCGTCATCGTCGATATCGACGAGCGCAGCCTGGCGCTGATGGCCGATACGGTGGGCCGCTGGCCATGGCCGCGCTCCATGCACGCCGAAATGACGGAAGGCATCAACCGCCAGCAACCGCGTGCCATCGTGTTCGATATCCTGTTCAGCGACCCGGACATGGCGCGCGCTTCGGAAGACCGGTATTTCGCCGATACCATCGCCCAGTACGCTAACCTGTATTTCCCCATGATGCTGCTCCAGTCATCCGACCACGAGGCCGGGATTCCGCTGCAGCAGTTTGCCGGCGAACTGGGCATCACGGCCGGCGCCAGCGCCGACCCGGATGCCAGGCAAGGCATGGTGCTGCCTTTACCCGCCATGTTGCAGACTCGCCACGTCGGCACCCACAATGCCGTGGCAGATAGCGACGGCGTCGTGCGCAGTTACCCGGTCTTTACCGACGCCCAGGGCTGGCATATCCCATCATTGCCGGCCAAGGTGGCGGACGGCCTGGGGTTCGGCATGGTGAAGAACATCACCCACCGCAAGGACGAGCTACAGAAGATCGTACTCAACTGGCACGGCCAGGCCTTATCGTACCAGCGGGTATCCTATGCCGACGTATACCAGGACCTGCAGCGTAAAACTTCGCAACGCCCCGCCGACGAATTCACCGGCAAGATCGTCATCATCGGCGCCACGGCGAATGGCCTGCACGACGTGCGCGCTACCCCCATGGACGGCTTCTACCCGGGTGTGGAGATACTCGCCACCGCCATCGATAACCTGAAAAACGGCAACCCGTTGCAGCCGCTTCCGGGCTATATGCCAACTGTATTCGGCACATTGTTGCTGGCGACCCTGGCTTGGGCCATCGTGCGCAACCGCTTCATGATCCAGATTTTCGGGGTATTGGCGCTGGTCACCTTGTTGGCGTTGCTGGGTGCGTATTTGGCCCTGAAGCTTAATCTCGTGGTGTGGGTGCTGACCCCGATCTTATTCGCCTGGTTGTATTTCCTGGCTGCCGGCTTGCAGGAATATTTAAGCGAGCGCAAGAAGCGATTGCTTGCGATGGCGACTTTCGGTCGTTTCCTCGATCCACGCGTGGTGCAGGCCTTGGTGGACAGGGGCGAAACCATGCAGTCGCTCACCGGCAAAAGCCGGGAGGTGAGTGTACTGTTTTCCGATATCCGCGGCTTTACCTCGCTCTCGGAGAAAAGCACGCCGGAGCAGGTGGTCGAACTGCTCAACGCCTACTTCACCGAGCAGGCTGAAGTGATTTTCCGCCAGGAAGGCACGCTGGATAAATACATCGGCGATGCCATCATGGCGTTCTGGGGCGCACCGGTGAACCAGCCCGACCATGCGCTGAAAGCAGTGGCGGCCGCATTGGAGATGAGCGAAAAACTCGAGTTGTTCCGCGAGCAGGCAGGCGAGTTAGGCAAAGACCTGGAGATCGGTATCGGCATTCATAGCGGGCACGCAGTAGTGGGTTTTATCGGCTCGGAAACCAAGCAGGATTACACCGCCATCGGCGATACCGTGAACCTGGCGAGTCGCATAGAGGGCCAGACCAAGGGCATTGCACGCGTGCTGGTATCCGAAGAAACCAGGCGCCTATGCGAGGCATATGCAGGGGATGCCTGCCCGTTCGTGTTCGAGGACAGGGGTAGCTACGAGGTAAAAGGACGCGAGCAGTCGGTGCAGTTGTTTGAGCCCAGACGCAAATAACCAGCAGGAATTCATACATAGAAGTAAGTACGCAGTACACGATTTATAAAAGGGGAAATCCAATGAAACGACTCACGATTATCATCGGCTGCCTGTTGCTGATGCCGTATACCGGCTATGCCGGCGAGAAGGCCAAGACGCTCATCAGCGCAGACCTTAAGCAGGAGCCGTATGCCGATGCGCAAAGCGTAGGTACCATTTCTGCCAATTCCGACATCGAAGTGCTTAAACGACGCGGTGGCTGGGTGCAAGTGAAAAGCGGCACTTTATCGGATGGCTGGCTCAAGATGACCAACATCAAATACGGCGATGCACCCGCCGCCAAAGGCGATACCGGCTGGGGCTCTCTGCTGAATATCGCCCGCAGCGGACGTTCAGGCAATACTGGCGTCACAGTGACGACCGGGGTGCGCGGCCTCAGCCCGGAAGAGCTGAAAAACGCCACACCGAACCCCGATGCCGTGAAGAAGATGGATGCGTTC
>JAZKEL010000010.1:0-6666 GCA_040387075.1 Pseudomonadota bacterium | reverse complement strand
GCCGCAGCAGTATTGCTGCCTTGCGCCCCGCTGTCCTTAATGTCAGCTGGCTGGGGTTTCCAGGCACCATGGGCAGTCTTTTTGGGGGCAGTCTTATGGGCAGCATTGATGAAAGCTTGACGGGCACAGCGGGAGACGAAAACAACATGGAAGCGAAGCAAGCTACCCGCCATCCCTTGTTCGATTACCTGATTGGCGATGCAACGGTGACGCCCTTGCTTGCTGCCGACGATTATGCCGAGAAACTCGCCCTGTTACCCGATTGCTACCAGACCAATGACCGCCAACGACCGGTCGGCAGTACACCAACGCGTAGCGATTGCGGATTGCCGGAAGATGCATTCGTTTTTTGCTGCTTTAACCAGACGTTCAAGCTGACGCCCGACGTGTTTGATGTATGGATGCGCCTGCTGCAGGCGGTACCCGGCAGTGTGCTATGGCTGCTGGAGTGCAACCCGCAGGCGAAGATCAACCTGCTGCATGAAGCGCAACAGCGCGGTATTCCGGCGGAGCGGCTGGTGTTTGCGCCGCGTACGCAAATGGCGGAACACCTGGCACGCCAGCCTTTAGCCGACCTGTTCCTGGATACCCTGCCGTACAACGCCCACACCACGGCAAGCGATGCCTTGTGGATGGGACTGCCGGTGCTGACATGCTGCGGCGATACGTTCGCTTCCAGGGTGGCGGCGAGCCTGTTGCAGGCCGCCGGCCTGCCCGAATTGATTACTTCCAGCCTGACGGACTATGAAGCGACGGCATTGCAACTGGCCACTAGGCCGGCCCTGCTGGATGGCTTGAGGCACCGCCTGCAATCGACCCGGGATACCATGCCGTTATTCGATACGCCGCGCTTTGCGCGCAATCTGGAAACAGCCTACCGCCAGATGTGGCAACGCCGGCAGGATGGCCTGCCGGCGGAGTCGTTCCAGCTTAGTTAAGGTTCGCGATGGTTACTTTGCAGCCAATCCATCCTCACCTCAGTAGATAATCCGTCAGCTTAGCCAGGTGCGCTGCTCAGCATCGCCATGGCGGCAATGTTGATGTCGGCCACCAGTATGCCCTCCAGGACATTATCCGCATCCAAGATAGGGATGGAAACCGTGAGGCAGAAATCCTCCGTGGCCGTCGACAGGTAGATACTGGATATATACGGTGCCTGGGTCTCTGCCACCACCTGGTAATACACCTGCTGGCTCCTGTCCATGCCCGCCCCACCGGCTTTGATCTTGCCGTACATATTGGGATTGATCCAATTGGCATAGCGCTGTGTGCCATCGGGCTCCAGCTCGAATACCACCTCGAAAAAGGGGTAGTCGTTAAAACAGCCGTCCAGGTCGTGCGAATCGGCTGTCCGCCGGTATTGCAGCAACGACTGCAATGCAGCTAAGGCCCTGTCCTGCCAGTTGGAATAGAACTCCTTCTTCGGCAATATCAGTTGCGGCGGGGTGTCCTCCACCACGACGATACTGCCGATATTGGATTTGCCTATCTTCTTCAGGGTCGCTGCGCGCTCAGCTGCCGCAACGCTGTTGGACAGCTCGCCCTGGCTGCCGTTGACCACGGCAATGGAAACACTGGCCACCGGGTGGTCCTTGCCATCTTCGGTGGTGAAGAATCCGCGCTCCAGGTCGCTGCCGTCATACAGGTGCACCGCCAATGCCTGGAACTGGCTGATGACGTGCAACAAGGTAGGCACCAGAGTGGCATCGGCATGATCGTAGATCAGCACGAAATCGTCGCCGCCGATATGGCCGACCATGATGCCGGACTTTTCCTGGAACTCCTGGCGGACTATCTCGGACAGCAGGCGTATCATGGCGTCGCCGCGGATAAAGCCGTAGCGGTCGTTATAAGCCTTGAAATGATCCAGGTCGATATACACCAGTTGCGTACTTGGATTATTACGCAGGCTGACATCCAGCGTTTGACGCAGCGTCGGCCCGGTCGTCAGGTGGCTGAGCGGATGCAGGCTGCCGGAGCTGCTTTTACGGCTGATCAACTGCGCCATGATCTCCAGCGGCTGCAATATACCCAGGTAAACGCCCTCTTCACTGATCATCACCCAGGGCTCGGTACTGCCCCTTTCCAGGTAAAAACCGCGGGCCAGCAATGTGGACGGCGTGCGATGGTTTACAAGCTTAGGTAATGGTTCACAACATGCTCCCAAGCCTGTGATTTTTTTAGAAAATACTTTTCCCCGCCTGAGCAATGCAAGCGGCTTCTGGCCGTCCAGTACGATGGCAGTGGCAATGTCCGGGCTGGCATCGAATATAGCGCGTGCCTCTTTTAAGGTGGTACTGATGTCCATCGTCAGGCCGCGGCTGACATACTCACTGATGCGGAAATCATCCGGCAAGTGCGAACGATGCGACTCATCGCGCACCGGCAGCGCTGTGACGGTTTTGATCGGCCGGCTTTGCGGCATCGCGAAATAATAGCCCTGGGCATAATTCAGGCCCAGATCCTGGCAGTAGGTAATGTCTTCCACCCGCTCCAGGCCTTCGGCGATGATGGTACAGCCAAGGCGTTGCGCCATCGAGATGATCGCTTCCAGCAATACCGTCCTGACGCGGCTGCCTTGCGCTTCATGCACGATGGCCCGGTCTATCTTGATGAAATCGGCACGCACTTCGGCCAAGGTACGCAGGCCGTTGAAGCCGGAGCCCATGTCGTCCAGCGCAATACGCAATCCCTGTGTGCGGATGGCGTCGCAATAGCGTGCCAGCAGTTCAGGGCTTACCTTTTCGCTCTCCACGATCTCGATCACCACATCCCGCTTGTTGATGGCGTGGGAACTGAGGATCTCGAGTATGGTGTCCAGCCAGTCTGCACGCATGATGGTCTGCGGCAATACATTAATGAAGATGGGGATATCAGCAGGAATGGCGCTGGACTTGCCTGCCAGTGCCAGGCGCTGGCATACCAGGTCCAGCTCCTGCATGCGTTTTACCTGGTGGGCAAGCGCAAATGCCTGCTCTCCGTTCAGCAGTTCGCCGTCCGGGCTTTGCAAGCGGCACAGGGCCTCGTAGCCGAATATCTTGCCGCTCTGCGCAAAATCCACAATAGGCTGGTAATGCATCTGCACATGCGGCTCAAAATCTGACAGTAGCCAGGGATGGCGCCTGCGGGCATAGAATGTATTGAATGGCATAGTGCATCCCAGCGCCGTGGCGGGGTCCATCGCCATGCCGTTTTCCGACAACAGCACCCAGGAATCCTTTAGCGCCTGCACCGAACGTTCCGAAACGATCTGGTCCAGCACCTTTAATAGTGCATTTTCCGAATCGCAATCGAATATGGAGGTGGTCGACTCGGGTTTATCGATGCCGCCTGTGTTTCCCCGGATGGCGCCAGCATTGAATGTATGAAGATATAGTTTCATTTCTAGGTCTTTTATAATTTTATGGAAGTATTGATCAGCAAACTTGTGCAAATATTGAGCAAAGCTTGTGCCAACATTTTCAGCCGTCACTCGATTCCACGGCATTATATGGCGAATCAGTCGAGACTATCGACATCGGCCATCGCCACGCCGCTAATTTTACATGTGCACGATCCATACTAGCCGCGGCAATGTTAAAACGCCGCGTAACATTGTGGTAAAGTTTTGAAAAATACCAATTAGTTACGGTCAAATACTCTTCAGGGGACGCACTTCATGGCAGCAATCGATATTTCACCCGTATTGAAATTCATGGTGGAAAAAAACGGCTCCGATCTTTTCTTCAGTACCGGCACTCCTATCCACATCGATATCGAGGGGAAAACCGTGCCGGTGAATAGCCAGGTGATGGTGCCCGGCATGGTAAAGGAGATCGCCTATGCACTCATGACACCCGAGCAGATCAAGGAATTCGAGACCAACCTGGAGATGAATTTTGCTTATGGGCGGCGCGATTTCGGGCGTTTCCGTATCAATGTCTATAAACAGCGCGGCGAGGTCGCCATGGTGGTGCGCTACATCAAGAGCGAGATCCCCTCGTTCGAGAGCCTGGGCCTGCCCGATGTAATGAAAGAGCTGATCACCCGGCAACGCGGGCTGATACTGGTGGTCGGTTCCACCGGCTCAGGGAAATCGACCAGCCTGGCCGCCATGATAGACCACCGCAATACCTCCTGCTCCGGGCATATCCTGATGCTGGAAGACCCTATCGAATTCGTGCATAGCCACAAGAAATCGGTCGTCGACCAGCGTGAAGTCGGCATCGACACCCTGTCCTTCGATAACGGCCTGAAAAACGCCATGCGGCAGGCGCCGGACGTCGTCCTGATCGGTGAAATCCGCGACATGGAAACCATGAAGCACGCCATCGCCTACTCCGAGACCGGCCACCTGTGCCTGGCTACTTTACATGCCAACAATGCCAACCAGGCCATCGAGCGCATCCTGTCGTTTTACCCCAGCGAAGCCAAGGCCGGCGTACTGCTTGGCGTCTCACTGAACCTTGCCGCCATCATTTCACAGCGCCTGGTGCCGGGCACCAAGACCAAACGGGTGGCAGCGATAGAGGTATTGATCAACACGCCGTACGTGTCGGACCTGATCAAGAAATCCAAGATCGAGGAGATCAAGGAAATCATGGGCGATAACCGCGACATCGGCATGTGCACGTTCGACCAGTCGCTGTTCGATCTCTACCGTGAAGGCCGTATCGATGAAGAAAACGCACTGGCCAGCGCAGATTCCCGCAACGATTTATCGCTCAAAATACGCTTCGCCGATGAAGGGGACAGCAGCGCAGGATTTTCCGCATAAAGTAAATAAGACCGCTAACGTATTACCAACTACTACAACAAAGGGGAAATATCATGACATTCCAGGAATCCATCAAAACCTGTTTTTCTAAATATGCCGATTTCAATGGCCGCGCCGTGCGCTCCGAGTATTGGTGGTTTGCGCTATTCATCGTGCTGGTGAGCATGGGTCTGGGCATCATCAGCGAGATCGTAAGCGGCTTGTTCTCGCTTGCGGTACTGATCCCATCCATTGCCGCAGCCGCGCGCAGGCTGCATGATACCAACCGATCAGGATGGTGGCAGCTGATTGCCTTCATCCCTTTTATCGGCTGGATCATCATCATTATTTTCCTGGCGCAGGAAGGCAATTCAGACACGAATCAATACGGACCAAAGCCATAGCGAGAGTTTAGTATTGGCAGAACAATCGCTTAAGAGTGATTGTTCGACGAATACAGCGCGGCAGCGATAATCAGGCTGCCGCCTATCCACTCATGCAATTCCATCACCTCGTTCGCCAAATAATAGGAGGCGATAGCCGCCACCACCAGTTCGAACAGGAACAACACTGAAGCACGCGTGGCAGGAATATGTGTATTGCCGTATTGCACAAACAACGTTGCGGCCATCAGTAGCAAGGCGATCGTGCCCATCACCACCCAGTTGGCCATGGTGAAGAATGCAGGCGATGGCAACGGCTGCGCCTGGAACGGGATAAATATCAACGCCATCATGATGACGCCCAGCCACACCGCCATGGACTTAGCCGGTACGCTGAGATGCGTGGACTTGCGCGTAATCACATTGGTCAGGGCAAAGCCCATGCCGGCAGACACCGCCATCCACTCCGCCTCGTTCATTGGTATCGGCCATGCGCCTGGCTGCCAGAGCATGATGAAGGCGCCGGTCAGCGATACTGCGATGACCATCAGCCCTTTCGCGTTGGTACGTTCCTTAAGCCAGAAATGCGCCAGCATCAGTGTCCATAACGGCGACAGGTAAAACAGTAGCATCACCCGCATCACTTCACCGTCGATCACCGCCAGCACATAGCTCAGGTTAGTCCAGCCGGCGACCAGGGCCAGCCAGAAGATCGATTTTGGCAATTGCAGTACGCCGCGCCAGTGCCTGGCGAACAGCAGCATGCCCGCCGCTACCGCTATGGTGTAGGTATAAAAACTGGAAGCGACGCCGGATACGCCGGCCTCCTCCATGATGCGGTAGGGATACCAGATGATGCCCCAGCAGACTGCGCCGAACAGTAAACCAGTAGGCGCCAAATATTTCGCCAGGTACTGTGCCCGTGTATGTGCTTGAGTTTGCAAACTTAATGTCCTGCTGTGGTAATGCATTTATAGGAAATTTATTGAAAGCTAACCGGCGCCCGCAGGAAATACCGGCATGTCATTTATAATTGATGAAACCATCTACCGTGAACACTTGCAATGAACCAGAACCTTGACCTGCTCCAGCCATATCCATTCCAGCGATTGCGCGATTTATTCCAGGGCATTACGCCCAACCATCAATATGCGCCCATCAACCTGTCTATCGGCGAGCCGAAGCATGCAACACCCTCGCTGATCAAGGATGCACTGGTCAACAACCTGGCCGGGCTGGCGAATTATCCCACGACTGCAGGTATCGCTGAGCTCCGTGTCGCAATTTCATCCTGGGCCACGCGCCGCTACGGCATCCCGGCCTTACATATCGACAAGGAGATCGTGCCCGTCAATGGCAGCCGCGAGGCGCTATTCGCCTTTGCGCAGGCCGTCATCCATAAGAATGAAGTCGGTACGGCCTCTGCCAGGCCGGTAGTGATCTGCCCCAATCCGTTCTACCAGATATACGAAGGGGCCGCGTTCCTGGCGGGTGCTGAACCCTATTTCCTCAATACGCTGCCCGAAAACCGGCACACCATGGATTTTT
>JAZKEL010000009.1:0-6089 GCA_040387075.1 Pseudomonadota bacterium | reverse complement strand
AAATGAGCGAAAACGAAATGATGTCGGAAATCAAGGACGCCAATTTGAATTACCTGATGTTGGCTCAACAAATGATCCGTTCAGATAAAGCCACTGCAATCTTCCGTCTGGGCGTAAGCAAGGACATCGCCGATTTGCTGGAAGGCCTCAGCAACCTGCAACTGCTCAAACTGAGCAGCACCAACATGATGCTGTCACGTTTCCGCTTCGACGACAGCTCCATCCTCGGCATGCTGACCAACTACACTAAAGACCGTTCACAGGCGCATGTGCATACCGCCATCCTGATGGCCGGCCAGACTGCCGAAGCAATCGCCTAGTTCTAAAGTTGACGCAAAAAGTTTAAGCAAAAACCTCGTACTGTAGTGATTAAGGAAAAGATCATGGATAAGAAAAGCGTAGTGAACGAATCTGAACAAATTCAACTCGCCATGCAAATGATTAAGCTGGGAGCGCGCCTGCAACTGCTGGAATCGCAAACCACTTTATCCCGTGAACGCCTGATCAAACTGTATAAGGAATTGAAAGGTGTATCGCCACCAAAAGGCATGCTGCCGTTTTCCACGGACTGGTTCCTGACATGGCAGCCGAATATCCATTCCTCCATTTTCTATAACATCTACAAATTCATGGTGGACTACGCGGATGTACAAGGCATACATGCCATCATCAAGGCTTATAGCCTGTACCTGCAACAAGTACAGACCGATGAAAACGAAGAGCCTGTACTTTCCATGACCCGTGCCTGGACGCTGGTGCGCTTCGTAGAAAGCAAAATGCTCAAGATGCAAGCCTGCAGCTGCTGCAGCGGAAAATTCGTGGTGAATTCCTACGACCTGAACCAGGATTATGTGTGCAACCTGTGCCACGTGCCTTCACGTGCCGGCAAGACTAAAAAGGCAAAAGAACTGAGCTATAAAGTCGTCTCGATGACTGCATAAATCGACTTCAAGCCGGCTTTACGCTTACACTGAATAACGTGCGTAAAGCTGGTGAATGTCATTGATACAAAAATTCCTAAAAAGTATTTTGCCCTCCCAGGCTTCTTATTTACATTCGGCCGCCAAGGCCAGTTTAAACGCTGTATACGCCTGGTTTTCGATCCTGTTTTTGTACCCTAAATCCCTCAAGTCCCATTTCAAGCCCGCCACCCTTGCTATCCTTGTGCAGGCCATGGCTTTGCTGCTGGTATTGGCGCTGAGCTATTGCGTGCAAGCATTTAGCCTGCGTTATTTCAATGCCACCATCAGCCTCACCCTTTTTCATCTGGTGGTGGCCCAGTCCATCATCGCCATGCTGCTCGCCGTGATCACCGGCATGGACAACTGGTGGCGCTGGATACACGCAGTATTCCCGCTCGCTGGCTGGGCTATGGCGCAATGGCATATACCCAATGAAGTTTACCTCGCCGCTTTCCTTATTTCGCTTAGCCTTTACTGGACAACTTTCCGCACACAAGTGCCTTTTTTCCCGTCACGGCCGATCGCCTGGCAGCACGTTGTGCAGTTCATGCCCACCGATCGGCCGGTGCACTTAATCGACATCGGCAGCGGCATCGGCGACATGGTGATGCATGTTGCGCAGCATGGCCTGAAAATCAGCGATAAGAGCAGCTTCACCGGCATCGAGATAGCGGTACTGCCCTGGCTGATCAGTTTTATTCGCGCTTATCTCAGGCGCTCAAGCGCCATCTTCCGCCTGGGGAATTACCAACAACTGACGTTCGCGCAATACGATATTGTGTTCGCCTATCTTTCGCCTGCCGCCATGGAGGCATTATGGGAGAAAGCCAGCCGGGAGATGCGACCAGGCAGCCTGTTGATCAGTTACGAATTCGAGATCCCCGGGATAGCACCCGACGTATTCATTCCCGGTACAAACGGATTGCCCGCCATGTATGCCTGGAACATGCCTGCCGGCAATCGTTAGCCAGCCGTCATCCGTCCTGTATTCCTGCCTGATGATGTGCCCGGCTCTGGCACCGTCTTTGCTTTTCATCCATCGCGTTATTGATGGCAAGCGTTAGTTGTATATACTTTATAAAATAGAAAATATCCCTTTGTTCCGCTGATTGATTTGCTTCGGGCATTGATACTCTTAAAACTATCTTAAACATGAAGTGAAAAACTTCTTAATTCTGGGGCGAACAAAGTGACAGTGATCATTGGGTACATAGTGGTGCTAGGCGCGGTATTCGGGGGATACGCGATGGCAGGCGGTCATTTGGGTGCGCTGTGGCAGCCGCTTGAGCTGGTCATGATCTTCGGCGGGGCGCTCGGTGCATTTATCGTAGGGAATGACGGCAAGGCGATCAAGGCTACCCTGAAAGCGTTGCCGACACTGTTGAAAGGCTCCAAGGTCAACAAAGCGCTGTATATGGATTTGCTGGCGCTGTTGTTTGAAATCCTGACCAAAATCCGCAAAGACGGCATGATGGCGATTGAAAACGATGTCGAGAATCCAGAATCCAGCGCCATCTTCAGCAAGTACCCCAAACTATTGCACGACCACCACCTGATCGAGTTCATTACCGATTACCTGCGCCTGATGATCTCCGGCAATATGGATGCATTCCAGCTGGAAAACCTGATGGACAATGAGATCGAAACGCACCATATGGAAGGCCATGTGCCGGCCCACTGTATCGCCAAGCTGGGCGATGGCCTGCCTGCATTCGGTATCGTGGCAGCGGTGATGGGCGTGGTACACACCATGGAAAACGTGGCCTTGCCGCCAGCCGAACTCGGCATCCTGATTGCCCATGCGCTGGTCGGTACCTTTCTGGGTATCCTGCTGGCGTATGGCTTCGTCGGCCCTTTATCCGGATTGCTTGAGCAAAAGCTGGAAGAGGGCACCAAAATGTTCCAGACGGTCAAGGTGACCTTGCTGGCCAGCCTGAACGGCTATGCACCTGCGATTGCCGTTGAATTCGGCCGCAAGATACTTTACTCCACTGAACGCCCAGGCTTTACCGAACTGGAAACACACGTCAAGCAAGCCAAGGCGGGCAAATGATGCAGTTGAATCAAAAAAGTCTTTACCAGCAATTAACCGGGGATAGTCATGGCTGAGGAACTAGTCAGGCCTATCATTGTAAAGAAGATAAAGAAAAGCGCCGGAGGCCATCACGGCGGTGCCTGGAAGATTGCCTATGCCGACTTCGTGACGGCGATGATGGCCTTCTTCCTGCTGATGTGGCTGCTGGGGTCGACGTCCAAGTCCCAGCTTGAAGGTATTTCCGAGTACTTCAAGACCCCTCTAAAGGTGGCGATGCAAGGCGGTACAACGATAGGCGCCAGCGATTCGGTGATTAAAGGCGGTGGCGGCAAGGACCTGACCAAAAAGCAGGGGCAGGTAAAACCTGTGGACGGCCCTAAAGGAAAGCAAAAAGCGGTCGATATCAATGATGCGAAAGCTGCCGTAGAAAAGGCCGAAGCCATCCGGCTGGAAGAGTTGAAGCAAAAGATCGAAAAGGCGATCGAGGAAAGTCCGACGCTCAGTAAATTCAAGCAGCAGTTGCTGCTGGATATTACGACAGAAGGATTGCGCATACAGATCGTAGACGAACAGAACCGGCCGATGTTTGCTTCCTCCAAGGCGGAATTGCAGCCCTATGCCAAGCAGATATTGCAGGAAATCGGGCAGATGCTGAACGGTGTGCCGAATAAGATCAGCTTGTCGGGACATACCGATGCAGTGCCCTACCCGAATGGCGTAAAGTCATACAGTAATTGGGAGCTTTCTTCGGATCGTGCTAATGCGTCCCGCCGTGAGTTGACGGCAGGTGGAATGAATGAAGAGAAATTGATGCGTGTGGTCGGGTTGGCGTCTGCATCGCTCTTCAATAAAGACGATCCGCTGGATCCGGTCAACCGCCGGATCAGTATCATTATTATGAATAAGAAGGCCGAGGAAGATGCATTGAAAGATGATGCGGCTGTGAATGTACCTGCAGCTGCTACCCAATCGGAAATTAGCAAAGCCGTCGCTGCGCCTTAGCGATAACCTGACTCACCTTACGTTGCTGGATACTGATCCAGCTATTGATTGGATAAAAAGATGGAAAGATTTGTATGCCACTGAAATCGATACCGGTTGGTGAATTAAGGCGATTGCTGGACGCGGTTTCCAGCCATAGCAGCCAGCACCTGATTGAGGTTGAAGCCGACCTTGTGCAGACGACCCTGCTCTTATCCGAAGCGATAGAAAAGCTTGGGGTCAGTTTCATGGCCGTCCATGCCGCAGTCACTACCCAGCAGCAAGTGCTGGAGGCCTGGATAAGCCGGCATGGCGATCATGTCGGGGATAGCGATGCTGAAGAGCTCAATATGCTTAAGCAGAAAATTGGGGATGAGGTGAGTGCTGTCGTCACTGGCTTGCAGTTCCAGGACATGACCAGCCAGCTTATCGCCAGGACGATCAAGCGCGTCAACGGCCTGAAGGGCTTGCTGGAAGAGCTGGCCAGTCATGGCGATGAAATCGATCCGCAGCAAGGCGAGGAGCGTAAGGAAATCGCCAAGTTCCTGGAAGAGATGAACAAAAGCCTGAATGCACGCAGCGATGCGCTTTCGGGTGGTTTGCGCCGTTCCGTGAGCCAGGACAACATGGGGAGCGGGGAAATAGAGTTATTTTAATAAACTCTTTGCGTAACGGCCTACATTTTTGGATTTGCCGGCCGTTAAGTGTAAGAGTTTAGCCGTAAGAGATGTTCCGAGCTAATCGAAATATAACGTAGAGTGAGTGATGAGACCATGGCAAAAACAATTCTAGCAGTTGACGATTCAGGCTCCTTGCGCCAGATGGTAGCGTTCAGCCTGAAGGCTGCTGGCTATGATGTAGTGCAGGCTGTGGACGGCCAGGATGGCCTGAATAAAGCAAAAGAAAAAACCGTGGACCTGGTGTTGACCGACCAGAACATGCCCATCATGGATGGCCTTACCCTGATCAAGAACCTGCGCGATTTAAGTAGCTACCAGAAGGTGCCTATTCTGATGCTGACGACGGAATCCAGTGATGAAATGAAAGCAAAAGGCAAGGCTGCAGGAGCAAACGGCTGGCTGGTGAAGCCATTCGATCCCAAGCGCCTGATTGAAGTTGTGCAAAAAGTGATCGGTTAGCATAAGCCGACATACATCCAGCAATATCTGAATAGCAGGTAGGAGCAAGCAATGACAATTGACATGAGCCAGTTTTATGAGGTTTTCTTCGATGAATCCGAAGAACTTCTGGCGGAGGCTGAACGTCTGCTACTCAGCCTGGACATAGAAAATCCCGATTCGGAAGAACTGAACGCCATTTTCCGTGCAGCGCACTCCATAAAAGGAGGCGCTGCTACCTTTGGTTTTATGGACATGACGGAAATTACGCATGTGCTGGAAAACCTGCTTGATAAAATACGCAAGAATGAGATGGCACTCACCGGTGAGCATGTGGATGCATTCCTGTCGGCCAAGGATGTCCTCAAAATGGAACTGGATGGGCATCGCCTAGGCAGTGAAGTCGACCAGGACCAGGTTGCCGAAGTGAAAGCCGTGCTTAAGTCGCTTTCGGATGCCGGCGGCATCGTGCTGAAAGATGCCCCTGTTGCAGTTGCAGCCCCTATCGTTGAAGCGCCGCCCCCTGTGGTGGAAGCCGCACCGGTGCCTGAACCTGTCATAGAGGCAGCAGCAGACGGCCTTAGTCATTTCAATATTGCCCTGCCTGAAATCCCCGAAAAAGATGTGAACAACCTGCAGGAAGAACTGGGCTTGCTTGGCGATGTGGTGTCGACCAAACAGGAAAACGGCCGCTACGTGTTCAGCCTGACCACCGATTCAAGCCAGGCAGACATTATCTCTATCTGTTCCTTCGTGCTGGATCCTGATGACCTTGTGATTACCCTGGCACCGGCCGTTTCTGCAAGCGCTGCTCCTGTTGCCGAAGCTCCAGCCACCAAAGCCGCCGATGTCAAGACCGAGCCCGCCAAACCAGGTGTGGACATCGCAGAGGAAGTCGGCTGGGGCCTGTTTGCCATGCCCGGTGAAGACACGGTTGAAGAAGGTTACGGGTTTTTTGCCCCGTTTACTCCCAATGCATCCGCTCCTGTTACC
>JAZKEL010000008.1:0-2589 GCA_040387075.1 Pseudomonadota bacterium | reverse complement strand
TTATAAACGATCCAGATTTTGCAGCAGCAGTTGCGCGGAATGCTGGATTGCAGCCTTGGCTTCTTCCGTCATCCTGTTAACGTGCGTGACCATCAACGCCGTGCGCGGGTTTTGCGCCAGCGTGTGCTGGTGGTGGATCAGGAAATTCCAGTATAGCGTGGTGTAGGGACAGGCATGGTCACCGGTTTTCACTTCCGGCTGATACCGACAGTTAGAACAATAATTACTCATGCGTTTGATATAGGCACCACTCGCCACGTAAGGCTTGCTGGTAAAGCGGCCACCACTGGCATGCAGCGCCATGCCGCCGGTATTCGGCAGTTCTACCCATTCTATTGCATCCACATACACAGCCAGGTACCACGCCTCGACCTCGCGTGGGTTGATTTCGGCCAGCAGGCCGAACATGCCGGTGATCATCAGGCGCTGGATGTGGTGGGCATAGCCGTATTCAAGTGTTTGCAAAATGGTTTGCTTTTGGCAGTTCATCTGCGTATCACCGGTCCAGTACCAACCAGGCAGCCGCCGCTGATGCCGGTAATGATTGGCCTGTGCCATGGCGGGCATGTCCAGCCAGTAGACACCGTGGATAAATTCGCGCCAGCCGAGTATTTGCCTGATAAACCCTTCTACGCTTGCCAGCGATGCCGTTTTTCTGGCATAGGCCTGTTCTGCCGCCGTAATGACTTCGCGCGGATCCAGCAATTTAAGGTTGAGTGATGACGCTAGTAGCGAGTGCCAGAGAAATGCTGTGTTCGGGCCAGGTAGTAACGAATTGCCATCATTCGCCTGCCACATGGCATCCTGGTGCGGACCGAAGCCGGGTAATCGTTGCGCGATGAAATTCTGCAAAAAAACCAGCGCATGCTCGCGTGTCACCGGCCAGCAGAAATGGGTGAGCTCGCCAGGATGACGGGGAAAATGTTGTTGATCTTCCGCCAGCACCTGCTGCGTGATGGTGTCATGCTTCAATACAGGAATATCCGGGATATCGATCGTCCCTGTCTTTCCAAACGGTTGGCGGTTTTCTGTATCGAAATTCCACTCCCTGCCTGTTGGTTCATCTCCCTGCATCAATATCGCGTGCCGTTTACGCATCCAGCGGTAGAAGAACTCCATGCGGAGCGTTTTTGCGCCTTTACTCCAACTCTTGAAATCGGCCTGGCTGCACAGGAAATGCGTATCATCGCGCACGGCAAGCTGGGTATTGGTCTCAGCGGCACATCGTTTGATGTCCTGCAGGAGACGGTATTCACCCGGTTCGCACACGATGATTTTTTGCGGCTGTCATTCGGCGATATTCGCATGCCAGGCCGATACCAGGCTGTCATGGCCATGTTTTCCCAGGGCCAGGTACTGCACCGGCATGCCCTGCTGTTCCAGCAACCGGGCGAAATGCCGCATGGCGGAGAGAAATAAGGCGATACGTGCTTTATGGCTCCATACATGATTGGCTTCGCCGCTTGCCTCTACCATCAAGATGCGGTCATGCGTGGCATCAAAGTCGGCCAGTGCCGGGTTTTCCAGCGTGAGCTGGTCGCCCAGGATAAGGATAAGGTTGCGTATACCCATGACTCAGGTCATTGCCTGGACGATTCTTTCGAGGCAGTCCGGCATTTATCCGAGCAGTATTTGATGTCTTCCCAGTTAGCTGCCCATGACTTGCGCCAGACCATGTCGCGCCCGCATTGCAGGCAGGATTTGCTGGGCAGGTAACGCTTATTGCCCATGAATGATGTTGATGTGCTCACACCTCAAAGACTCAGACAGTAGCGGCAAGTTCAGCGCCGCCAGAATTACTGCCGCGCGCTTGCCTGCGCTACTTTAATTTTAGGAGTAGCTCGCTTATTTTCGCTTTCCAAGAATAGATCCAAGTACGCCACGGATGACCTGGCGACCGATCTCCGAGCCGATAGTACGTGCAGCGGTCTTGGCCACGGTTTCCAGAATGGTGTCCGGCTGACGTCCGACCGGCCGTTTGGCAGGCGTGGTGGATTCCGACTGGCTTTTACCGCCGAACAGGCCGCCCCAGTCGAAGCCTTTGTCCGGCTCGGCCACCTCGGCAGATTCCTTGGCACGCACCTGCAGTTTTTCATAGGCCGATTCGCGGTCGACGGCATTTTCGTAATGGCCGTAGATGAGCGAGTTCTTGATGACCTGGCTGCGTTCGATATCGCTGGCAGGCCCGATGCGGCTGCCTGGCGGACAAACGAACGCGCGTTCCACCGGCAGCGGCCTGCCCTTTTCATCCAGGAAAGACACTAGCGCTTCGCCAACGCCCATTTCGGTGATGACCTGGCTGACATTGACAGCGGGATTAGGCCGGAATGTTTCGGCAGCGGATTTCACCGCTTTCTGGTCGCGCGGGGTAAAAGCCCGCAAAGCATGCTGCACGCGGTTACCCAGCTGGCCCAGCACGATATCCGGGATATCCAGCGGATTCTGGCTGACGAAATAAATACCGACGCCCTTGGAGCGGATCAGGCGCACCACCTGCTCTATCTTGTCCATCAGCGCTTGCGGGGTATCGTTGAACAGCAGGTGCGCCTCGTCGAAGAAGAACACCAGCTTGGGCTTGTCCAGGTCGCC
>JAZKEL010000007.1:0-6912 GCA_040387075.1 Pseudomonadota bacterium | reverse complement strand
ATTGGCGGTGCGTCATGCCGCCGGTAAGGGCTGCGATCTGGCAGACCTGGCACTGGAAGAGTTGCAAAAGTTTAGCGCGCAGATCGCCGACGATGTCTACGGCGTACTGACGCTGGAAGGCTCGCTCGCCAGCCGCAACCATATCGGCGGTACAGCGCCTCAACAGGTGAAGGCCGCCATTGCGCGCGCCAGGGCAGCACTCGACAGTCGATAGCATCATCAATAGCGTAAGCGTCAACGATGGAGAATGATATGGAATACCGCCAGTTAGGAAAATCCGGCCTCAAGGTGCCTGCACTCAGTTTCGGTACGGGTACCTTCGGCGGCACCAGTGAATTCTTTGGCCGCTGGGGCAAGACGGACGTGGCCGAAGCCAGCCGCATGGTGGACCTTTGCCTGGATGCAGGCGTCAATTTCTTCGATACCGCCGATGTGTATTCCAAAGGCGCTTCTGAGGAGATACTCGGCCAGGCACTTAAGGGCAGGCGCGACAAGGTACTGATCTCGACCAAGGGCACCTTCACCATGGGCGACAGCCCGAACGATAAAGGCTCTTCGCGCCACCACATCATCCGCGCCTGCGAGGCAAGCCTGAAGCGCCTCGGCACCGATTACATCGACCTGTATTTTATGCATGCCTTCGACGCGTTGACGCCTGTCGATGAAACCCTGCGTGCGCTGGACGACCTGGTGAGCAGCGGCAAGATCGGGTATATCGGTGCCTCCAATTTTTCCGGCTGGCACCTGATGAAGTCGCTGGCGACTTCGGAAAAATACGGCCTGGCACGTTACGTGGTGTACCAGGGCTATTACTCGCTGGTGGGCCGCGATTACGAGTGGGAACTGATGCCGCTGGGCCTGGACCAGGGCGTCGGCCTTATGGTGTGGAGCCCGCTGGGCTGGGGTCGCCTCACCGGCAAGATCCGCCGCGGCCAGCCGGTGCAGGAAGGGCGCATCGCGTCCGGCGGCGATGTCGGCGGACCGATCGTGGATGATGAGCGCTTGTATACCGTGGTCGATGCGCTGGACGTAGTTGCCCAGGAGACCGGCAAGACCGTCGCCCAGATCGCACTGAACTGGTTGTTGCAACGGCCTACCGTCAGCAATATCGTCATCGGCGCGCGCAATGAAGAGCAATTGAAACAGAACCTGGGTGCCATCGGCTGGAACCTGACCGCTGAGCAAGTGGCTGTGCTGGATAAAGCCAGCCACCGGACGCCGACGTATCCCTACTGGCACCAGCGCGATTTCAACGAGCGCAACCCCAAGCCCACCAGCTGGTAAAAATTAGCAACCCGCTCACCATATCCTTACACAAACAGCCTGGGCGCCATGCCCTGGCACCGCTATTTCTTTCCGCACTCTTGTTTACCGGCGTATGCCACACGCCTGCCATGGCAGAACCGGCAGCCGATATACGTTTGGCGAATCATTCCACGGCATGGGAGATGCTGCCCGGTGAAACATTGAATGGCCTGGCAGCCTTATTCTATAAGGATGACAGGCCGATGCAACGGCGCTTTGTCGCGGCTACTTTAAGGCTTAATCGCGGATTGCAGCCCATTGGCGACGGCAACACGGTGTTTACGGATGCCACGCAGATCATCATCCCCGACCTGAAGTACCTGTCCGCGTCTGCGCCCAGGAAGCATCCTGTTTCCGCTCCGGCAAGCGCGGTTTCTGCACCGGCACCAGTGCTGGCAGCTAACATGCTCGCTAGCACCGGTGTCGCGCCCGACCTCGTGGCGCAATACGAAAGCCTGGTGAAATTGAACGCCGGCCTGAAAACCGAACTGGAACGGCTGAACGACCGCTTGCGCCAGTTACAGGCCGTGATGGAAGAGCTGTTGAAAAGACTGCAGGCGATGATTTCGCAGGAACATGCAGCCCAGCTTGCAGCTGCCTCCAATCATGCTGGCGCAACTCAAACCCATGCCCTGCAACATCAAAATGGCCAGGTTGAAGACGGGGGAAATGTATCCAGTGGCTTAACAGCGCAGCAAACGACCACAAACCCAATCAAGCCGTTGAAGCTCGCCAATTCGCCTGGAGATAAGCAAGCCCAAGTTACTCCCACCCAGGTTAAACCTGTTGAGGTTAAACCGGGTAACGCCAGCGGGGGTGACGATGGAAAAAGTGAAGCCAGCGACGCAGCGGGACGTCAGGACACACCAGCAGCACCTTCGACTGAACCGGCTGCCAGGCAATTCAAGCAGGTAGATGCCGGCACACCGACACCAGCCAGGAAAGCGGTGACCGCTAAGCAGGTGCCTGCAGACGGCACCGACCTGGTCAAGATACTGATCCCGATCTTACTCACACTCGTCGCCGTCGGTTCCTTTGTGCTGATATACCGCTGGCGCGTGCATCCGCTGTCGCGGCCTACCATCCTGCAGCAACCCAGCATACAGCCGCCTTTCAGGCCCACGACCCAGCGGGGCAGAACGCAGCAGGAATACCCGGATGTCGGGCTGCAGGAGTTCAGGACGGCCAACCAGCCGGCGACACTGCCGCCGGCACAACCCCTCCTGCCCGTCCAGCCTACGCGGGAACTGCTGGCGAATGCACGCCTGTTGATGGCGGAAAATAATCCAGAGGCTGCATTAGCGCTGCTACAGGCGTACGTCGATGCCTATCCCGAGCAATCCATCCTGCCCTGGCTGCACGCGTTGGAGATTCACCACAATATGCATCACCGAAAGTCCTTCAGCCAGCTGGCAGACCGCATGCACGACACCTTCAGCGAAGAGATCGCGGCCTGGAGCGATGCTGAAACCGGCGTGAGCATAGAGAGTAATGCTGTTGAGTACCGGCATATCCAGCAGGAGCTCGAGCAGATATGGCTGACCGACCGCGCGGCCTTCAGCATGGAAGTCCTCAAGGAAATTGTGGTATTGCAGGAAGTCCTGAAAACACGCAACCAGCCTGCACATCAGGAAAAAATCCCGCAATTGTCCTGAATTCCCACCTTAATTTCTGCCGCTTCATTCCGTTATACCTTAATTACATTCTTCTCGACCGCGGCATACCTCTTCACGGAAACCTTATACAGGTTTGCTGTTTTAAATAGTGGTCTGGAATTTGCTGTTGCTATGGATTGCTAATTATTCAGCTTACTTAGCGACTTTACTTACTAACCAGTCACTTACAAACAAAGTCACAATTTTATTGCTTATGCTAAACCCTCATTACGATAGTTCATTGGTTATTATTTCGTTGCTGGTGGCCATCCTGGCCTCGTATACCGCGCTGGATATGGCCGGCCGTATCAACACCACCACCCGGAGCGCCGCGCGCTGGTGGCTATTGGGCGGTTCCATCGCCATGGGCATCGGTATCTGGTCCATGCATTTCGTCGGCATGCTGGCGTTCCGCCTGCCTATCGCCCTTGGTTACGATACCGGTATCACGCTCCTTTCCTTGCTGATCGCCATCGCGGTTTCCTGGTTTGCATTATGGCGTGTTACCCAGGCTGAGTTGCCGTTCAACCGCCTGGTGAAAGGCGCGTTTATCATGGGGTTCGGCATTGCCTCCATGCATTATGTAGGCATGGCCGCTATGCGCATGCAGCCTGCTATCTCCTACGACCCGGCACTCTTTGCAGCTTCGCTGCTGATCGCGATCCTGGCTTCGGGTGCGGCGTTGTGGATAGCCTTCAGTCTCCGCAACAATGTGTATCGCGTAACCCTATCGCGCATGCAGGCAGCCATTATCATGGGCATCGCCATTGTGGGCATGCATTACACCGGCATGGCAGCTGCCGAGTTTCCGCTGGGCAGCATCTGCATGGCGGCAAAGAGCGGAAGCAGTCCCGATACCCTCGCTATCATGATCGTCCTTGGCACCGTGGCGGTATTGATCATCGCCCTGCTGACCTCCGTGTTCGATTCCCGCCTGGAAACGCGGACTGCAGTACTGGCGAAATCGCTGGCCAATGCCAACCATGAACTTTTACAGCAGGCCTTGCATGATAATTTGACGAAACTGCCGAACCGTACGCTATTGGAAGACCGGGTCGAGCAGGCAATCCATAAAGCCAGGCGCGAAAACGGGTCTTTTGCGCTCATGTTCATGGACCTGGATGGATTCAAGGCCATCAATGATTCGCTGGGCCATCATATGGGCGACCTGCTGCTGGTGCAGACGGCAGAGCGGCTAAGATCCGTCCTGCGCGCTCAGGATACCGTGGCCCGCATCGGCGGCGACGAATTCGTGCTGCTGCTGGAGGCAGGCACCCCGGAAGACGCCGCCATCATCGCTGAAAAGCTGATCGCCGGCATCAACAAGCCATTCCTGCTGGAAACCCACGAATTGCGGGTCACCTCCAGCATCGGCATTACCGTGTTCCCGCAGGACGGTGCCACCTACCATGAGCTGGCGATCAACGCCGATGCCGCCATGTACCACACCAAGCGCGGCGGCCGTAACGGCTACCGCTTCTTCGAGGCATCGATGAACATCAATGCCCATAGCCAGCTGGAACTGATGCAGGATCTGCGTTCGGCGCTGGAGCGGGGCGAATTCTACCTGCTATACCAACCCAAGTTCGATACCAGGAGCGGCAACATGGTGGGCGCTGAAGCCTTATTGCGCTGGCGCCACCCGGTACGCGGCATCGTGGGGCCGGACCAGTTCATCCCGCTGGCGGAAAAATCCGGCCTCATCATCGCGATCGGCGAATGGGTGCTGTACGAATCCTGCCGGCAGATGCGGGTGTGGTACGACCTTGGCCATACCGACTGGAAAATCGCGGTCAACCTGTCGCCATTGCAGTTCAGCCATGAGAACCTGGTGATCGTGGTGGCCGATACCCTGGCCGCCTGGCAATTGCCGGCGAAATGCCTGACGCTGGAAGTGACGGAATCCACCGCCATGCATAACGTCAAGGCCAGCCTGGCGATCCTGCACAACATCGCCGATCTCGGCGTGGATATCTCCATCGATGATTTCGGTACCGGCTATTCCAGCCTGCTCTACCTTAAACGCCTGCCGGCCAGTGAGCTGAAGATCGATCGCGGCTTCATCAACACCTTGCTGGAGGGCAGCGACGATGCGGCCATCGTGTCCGCCATCATTGCGCTGGGGCATACGCTCAATTTGCGTATCGTGGCGGAAGGGGTGGAGACGGAAAGCCAGCACGACTTCCTCAAAAAGCTGGGTTGCGATTCATTACAGGGTTACCTGCTGGGCAGGCCCATGCCTGCTGACCAGCTGGAAACGGCGGCACGCGGCCAACTCCCGTCGAATAGCCAAGTGACGCGGTCGGCTGCCGGCTGACGCCTGATCTTTACTGCAGAAACATTTCCAGCAGCTCGTTCAGGAAGCGCTGGCCCAATAACGTGGGTTTGATGAATTCCGCATTACGCTCCAGCAAGTCTCGTGTTACCGCTTGTTGAACCGTATCTTCTACCGCCCGCAGGGGCAGGCCGGTGCGCTGCTGGAATAGGGCGATTTCGAAGCCTTCTGTCAGCCGCAGCGTGTTCATCATGAATTCAAACCCCAGTTCATCCTGCTGGATCACCCACTCGTTGTCGACGGCCTGGCCGATGGGCGCATGTTCCAGGTAGCGGTTGGGGTGTTTGTGCCGGCTCTGGCGAATGATCCGGTCGTGAAAACTTAACTTGGAATGCGCGCCGGCGCCGATGCCCAGGTAGTCGCCGAACGTCCAGTAATTGAGGTTGTGCCGGGCGCGCTTGCCTTTCTGCGCAAACGCCGAAGTTTCGTAATGTTCATAGCCGTGCCCGGCCAATATACCTTCTATCGTTTCCTGCATGGTGGCGCTGGTGTCGTCGTCCGGCAGGCTGGGAGGCGTGCGGTGGAAAGGCGTATTAGGTTCCAGTGTCAGGTGGTAGAACGACAGGTGTGCGGGCTGCAGGCTGCAGGCTCGTTTCGCATCCGATACGGCATCCGCCAGGCTCTGGCCCGGCAATGCATACATCACGTCCAGGTTGACGGAATCGAAGGTCTGCAGCGCAAGTTCGGCTGCAGCGATGGCCTGGTGCTCGTCATGGATGCGGCCAAGGGCTTTGAGGTAGCGGCTATCGAAACTCTGGATGCCGAGCGATACGCGATTCACGCCGGCATCACGGTAACCGCGGAAATGCCCGGCATCCACCGTGCCGGGATTCGCCTCCAGGGTGATCTCTGCGCCGTATTCCAGCGGAGTGAGCATGCGGACATGGCTGAGGATATGGTCTATCGCTTCCGGCGAGAACAGGCTCGGCGTGCCGCCGCCGAAGAATACGCTGCGTATCTTGCGGCCCCAGATGTTGGGCGTGGCTTGTTCTAGGTCAGCGATCAACGCGTCGACGTATTCACGCTCGGGAATGTCTTTTTTCGACTCGTGCGAATTGAAATCGCAGTACGGGCATTTCTTCACGCACCACGGGATATGGATGTACAGCGACAGCGGCGGCGGGGTGCGCAAGCCGGACAGGGTGGTTTCGCCGACGACAGGGGCGACGAGGCTGGCGAGATCGCTACTTGCCGGTAGTATCGGGATTATTCGGCTGATAGGGGTTCACCAGTTGGTCGACAAGATCGTGCAGCGCCTTACGCATCTGCGCTTCGGAAACCTCCATCAGCAGGCCGTCTTCCAAGGCGTCCTGGGCGATCTGGCGGATTTCGTCGAAATTCTCGGTCATCACTTTGACCTTTTCCGTGCACGACACCACGCTGGCGTCGTCACGCAGCCATTTCGGCCATTTACTGCTGGGTTCATTCATGGGTTTTACTCATGGGTGCATATCGCTCAAATACAAGTCAGATCGCCAGCCTTTCCAGTTTATGCAGCATCTGCGCCAGCGCCTGGCCGCGATGGCTGATGCGGTTCTTGATCTCAAGTGGCAACTCGGCGCCGGTCTTGCCGGTCTTGTCGTCCAGGAAGAGCGGATCGTAGCCGAAGCCGCCATC
>JAZKEL010000006.1:0-2514 GCA_040387075.1 Pseudomonadota bacterium | reverse complement strand
GGATTGATCCGAAGGCTTTTTAATGAAAGCGCTTACATGAAAGTAAAAGCAGCTAAATGAAGGCCATCACCATCGCATGCTGGGCAGCCTTTGCCGTCGCAGTGGTGGTGACGGTGGTGTTTTTCAGCTGGTACGGCCTGAAAGACAGGCTGGTGTTCGGCGACCAGAAGTTCGACCAGGTGCAGTGGATCACCGCCAGGGAAACACCCGAGCAGCGCTGCTACCGCGGCGCCATGGCATTCGACCTGCAACAGCACTACCTGCTCAAGGGCATGCCGAAACAGGCGGTGATGGCGCTGCTGGGCCGCCCAAGCTGGGAAGACGCCACGACCCCACAAACCAATATCGAGTATGACCTGGGGTATTGTTTGTGGGATGTGCACGGCCTGCGTGTGTTTTTCGATGACCAGGACAAACTGGTGCACAGCAAGATTTCCCAACACTGATCCTCCCAATACCAGACGAATGTTCACTGCCCAAGACCACCTCTTCATGACACAGGCACTGCGGCTGGCGGAGCAGGGTTTATACACCGCGACGCCGAACCCGCGTGTCGGTTGCGTCATCGTCAGCCACGGCACGGTGATCGGCACGGGCGCCCACCTCAAGGCCGGCGAGCCGCATGCCGAAGTGCTGGCCCTGCGCCAAGCTGCGCAGGATTTCCCCGAAAAAATCAGGGGCGCCGATGTCTACGTGACACTGGAGCCATGCAGCCATTTCGGCCGCACGCCGCCATGTGCCGATGCCCTGGTCGAGGCCGGCGTCGGCAGGGTGGTCGCCGCCATGCAGGACCCGAATCCGCAGGTGGCCGGTAGCGGCCTGGCCCGCCTCGCACAGCATGGCATTACCGTGGCGTATGGCCTCATGGAAACGCAGGCGCGCGAGTTGAATGCCGGCTTTATCTCGCGCATGACGCGCAACCGGCCATTCGTGCGCAGCAAGATAGCGGCCAGCCTGGACGGGCGTACCGCGCTGGCCAACGGCCAAAGCAAGTGGATTACCGGCGATGCCGCGCGCCAGGATGTGCATCACTGGCGGGCACGTGCGTGTGCCATCCTCACCGGTTCAGGCACGGTGCTGGCGGATGATCCGCAGATGAACGTACGCGAGGTGGAAACCAGCCGCCAGCCATTGCGCATCGTGGTGGATAGCCGGCTCGCCACTCCGCTGACGGCAAAGATACTACTGGGCGGCAATACATTGATTGCCTATTCGATTGACCCTGACGGCAAGGCGCCTGAATTGCGCGATGCCGGTGCCGAGTTGCTGCAGCTGGACAGCGATGGCAGCACAGGGAAAGTCGCTTTGGCGGGTTTGCTGGCTGCCCTGGCACAGCGCGGCATCAACGAACTGATGGTGGAAGCCGGGCAGGGCCTGAACGGCGCCTTACTGCAGCACAGCCTGGTGGATGAGTTCCTGTTTTATTATGCACCGGTGCTGTTTGGCGGCGAAGCCAGGGGCATGTTCGCCATGCCTGCGCTGGTGGATATGCAGCAACGCACGCAACTGGAAATACTGGATACGCGGCAAACCGGGCGCGATATCCGCCTGAGGGCCAGGCCGTACCAGTCCGGCATACAGGATTAACAAGGCCTTATCGATGCTCATCGATACCCATTGCCACCTGGATGCCCCCGAATTCAATGCCGACAGGGCGCTTGTCGCACAAAGTGCACACGATGCCGGCATCTCCCATATCGTGGTGCCTGCCGTGGATCGCACTAATTTCGGCCTGGTGACGGACCTCGCCGATACCCATGCACACTGCGCCTATGCCCTGGGTATCCATCCGCTGTTCGTGCCTGGGTCGCACCCGGAAGATATCCAGGTGCTTTCCGATGCCCTGGAGCGGCAGTTGCAAAGCGGTAAGCCGCCTGTCGCCATCGGCGAGATCGGGCTGGATTTTTTCGTCGAAGGCTATGACCGCGAGCGGCAGGAATTTTTTTTCGTCGAGCAACTCAAGCTGGCGCAGAAATTCGAGCTTCCCGTGATTCTTCATGTGCGCCGTTCGGTCGATATCATCCTCAAGCATTTGCGTCGTTTCAAGCTCAAAAATGCCGGCATTGCCCATGCCTATAACGGCAGTCATCAACAGGCGCAGGTATTCATCGACCTGGGTTTCAAGCTCGGGTTTGGCGGGGCGATGACCTACAGCCGCGCGCTGCATATACGGGAACTGGCTTCTGTATTGCCTCTTGAGTCCATGGTGCTGGAGACGGATGCCCCCGATATCCCGCCGGAATGGCTGGGTCACCGTGGCCGGAACACACCGGACCAGTTAACCGGAATAGCGCAGGCATTGGCAGAGTTACGCGGCGTGGAAATCGCCGAAATAGCCCATGCCACCACGGTTAATGCGCTGCAGATATTGCCAGGATTGGCTGCGTAAATTGCTCAGTTATGCACACCACCTCATGTGCTACATTAACTAATGTTAAAAAATGTTAATAATCCAATGACATACAGTAAGTAACTGATTTTTAATAGATAAATAACAGATTAAAAATTGAGCGA
>JAZKEL010000005.1:0-1696 GCA_040387075.1 Pseudomonadota bacterium | reverse complement strand
GCCACCGTGCCTATCGTGCTGGATAAAGGCGGCGAGTTTTACAAGAACTACGGCATGGGGCGCTCGCGCGGCACATTGCCCATCCAGCTGGCCGGCAACCTGAAGCAGACCGGGCTGGTCGAGAAAGCCTTCGGCATCACCCTGCGGGAATTGCTGTACGACTTCGGCGGCGGATCCGCCAGCGGCAGGCCGATACGGGCAGTGCAGGTCGGCGGCCCCCTGGGCGCCTACCTACCCGAATCGCAATTCGATACGCCACTGGATTACGAAAAATTCGCGGAGCTATGGGCGGTACTGGGCCATGGCGGCATCGTGGCATTCGACGATACCGTCGACATGGCGAAAATGGCCCGTTATGCCTTCGAGTTTTGCGCCATCGAATCCTGCGGCAAGTGCACGCCCTGCCGCATCGGGTCCACTCGCGGCGTAGAGGTGATGGACAAGATCATCAGCGGCAAAGACCACAAGAAGAACATCACGCTGGTGCGCGACCTCAGCGACACCATGCTGAACGGTTCGCTCTGCGCCCTTGGCGGCATGACGCCCTACCCGGTATTAAGCGCCATCAACCATTTCCCGGAAGATTTCGGCATCGTCGCCGAAGGCGTACTGGCGGACAAACAGCAGGAGCTGGAGAAGGTAAGCATCGCGTATTGATATAGAGATGCATGGACACATGCAGAACCAGCAACACTTAATACAATAAAAAAGCAGTAGTCAGGAGATTGGTATGGAAAGCCAGACAGATTACGGAACCCCGGCGAAAACGTCGGTAAACAATGTCACCCTCGAGATCGATGGCGCGCAGGTCAGTGTCGCCGAAGGTACATCCATCATCCATGCCGCCATGGTGGCCGGCATCAGCATTCCCAAACTATGTGCAACCGACAGTCTGGAGCCGTTCGGCTCCTGCCGCCTGTGCCTGGTGGAGATAGAAGGCAGGCGCGGTTACCCCGCCTCCTGCACCACCCCGGTGGCCGAAGGCATCAAGGTCCACACGCAAACGCCGAAACTGGCCGATGTACGGCGCGGCGTGATGGAGCTCTATATTTCAGATCACCCATTGGATTGCCTGACCTGCGCCACCAACGGCGACTGCGAACTGCAGGACATGGCAGGCGCTGTGGGCCTGCGCGAAGTGCGTTACGGCTACGAGGGTGAAAACCACCTCAAGGCGGAAAAAGACAATTCCAACCCCTATTTCCAGTTCGACCCTTCCAAGTGCATCGTCTGCTCCCGTTGCGTGCGCGCCTGCGAGGAAGTGCAAGGCACATTTGCACTGACCATCGAAGGCCGCGGATTCGATTCCAAAGTGGCTTCCGGTACCGAGAATTTCCTGGATTCGGAATGCGTATCCTGCGGCGCCTGTGTACAGGCATGCCCCACCGCCACCCTGATCGAGAAGACCGTGATCGAGCATGGCGTGCCGGAGCATAGCGTGACGACCACTTGTGCGTATTGCGGGGTAGGCTGCTCGTTCAATGCCGAGATGAAAGGCGAGGAAGTCGTGCGCATGGTGCCCAACAAGGACGGCGGCGCCAACCACGGCCACTCCTGCGTCAAGGGCCGTTTCGCCTGGGGCTATGCCACCCATAAAGACCGTATCACCACGCCGATGATACGCAAAAGCATTACCGATCCATGGACGGAAGTCTCCATGGAAGAAGCCATCAACTATGCCGCAAGCGAGATCACG
>JAZKEL010000004.1:0-1749 GCA_040387075.1 Pseudomonadota bacterium | reverse complement strand
ACATCACGGAACTGAAAAACCTGGAGCAGGTCCGCACTGATTTCGTCGCCAATGCGTCGCATGAGCTCAAGACACCCATTACGGCAATACGCGGTTTGTCTGAAACCGTTGTCGGCGATCCTGACATGGACAAAGGCACGGCCATGCATTTCATGGAGCGCATCCATGCACAAAGCATACGGCTCTCCCACCTGGTGAGTGACCTGATGACGATTTCGCGCCTTGAGTCGGATCAGAACACTACAGAATTTACCCTGCTTAACTTTGGCGAACTGGTCAACCGCGCACTCGCTGCCGCTGAAACGGCGATCGAGAACAAACACCATAGTCTTGTTGCAAACATGCCCGAAGTGAAGATAGAAGTGGTGGGCGATCGCCAGCAACTCAGCCAGCTCGCGGATAATTTGCTCGATAACGCCATCAAATACACAACAGAGGGCGGTCAGATCAAGGTCCGGCTGTATGTGCAGGACGGCGATGCCGTGCTGGAAGTGGAAGATTCCGGCATCGGTATCAGCCCTCAGTACCAGCAACGGGTATTCGAGCGCTTCTATCGCGTCGACAAGGCGCGTTCGCAAAGTCTTGGTGGCACCGGGCTGGGCTTGTCCATCGTTAAGAACATCGCAGAACGCCACGGCGGCGTCGTGAGCGTCAACAGCCAGCTAGGCAGGGGTTCGACATTTATCTATCGCATGCCCTGCACACAACGTAGCCAGGATTAAGATTTTTCGTTTCAAAACACGTTTTAAAGCTGATCTTTATTATTTCTTAACATGCCTGCTGGAAAATGCAGGCTCTTGATCTGGCATCAATTTTCCAGTTTTTGAAGCACAAATTTACATTCTCTGAAGCCGGCGCCCTGCGTGGGCCCGCCAGACTCAATTCAGCTTTCCTATGCAACCGGAGACCACCTGTATGCAAGCATATTCCTCATTTAATAGCGCGTTGATCCTTGGTTTGAGCTTGCTGGTGAGTTCCTGCTCGAACGACCAGGAACAAGTTTCCAACGGCGAAGCCGGAGCCACAGGGTCCGAGATGACCGGTTCGGTAAGCCTCGATGGGTCGAGCACCGTGTTTCCCATCAGCGAGGCAGTGGCAGAAGAATTCTATGGCGTGGCACCGAAGGTGAGGGTCACCGTAGGCACGTCTGGCACAGGCGGTGGCTTCAACAAATTCATCGGTCGCGAAATTGATATCAACAATGCATCCAGGCCGATCAAGGAATCCGAAAAGGCAGCGGCAGTTGCCAATGGCATCGAATTTCTGGAGATTCCGGTCGCCTATGACGGTTTATCCATAGTCGTTAACCCTGCCAACACCTGGGTGGATAACATTACCGTCGCTGAACTGCAGTTGATCTGGCAGCCTGGCAGTGCAGTCGACAGCTGGGATGACGTGCGTGCCGAATGGCCGGCTCAACCTTTACGACTTTATGGACCTGGCACCGACTCCGGCACCTTTGACTACTTCACCGAAGTGGTAAATGGTGAAGCCGGCACGTCACGCCCGGACTACACCGCAAGCGAGGATGACAACGTCCTGGTTCAGGGCATAAGCGGCGATGAAAATTCGCTGGGTTTCTTCGGCTACGCCTATTACATCGCCAATAAAGACAGATTGAAGCTCGTTCCGGTGGATGGTGGTGCAGGACCAATCACTCCCACGCCCGAAACCAACAATAATGGCACCTATGCACCTTTGTCGCGCTCGATCTATATCTACTTGAGCAAGGCCAGCGCGCAGAAACCC
>JAZKEL010000003.1:0-2370 GCA_040387075.1 Pseudomonadota bacterium | reverse complement strand
CACGCTGACTGCCGTCGACTCTGCGGTGATGGTGATCGATTCCGTGAATGGTGTTGAAGCGTAGACCATCAAGCTGCTCAACGTGTGCCGTATGCGCGATACGCCCATCATCACCTTTATCAACAAGCTGGACCGTGAATCGCGCCCGCCGATTGAACTACTGGACGAGATCGAATCGACGCTGGGCATGCAATGCGCGCCCATCACCTGGCCTATCGGCATGGGCAAGAGTTTTCGCGGTGTTTATCATCTGTACAACGATGAGGTTTCTTTCTTCGACCCCAAAGCGGAAAAAGGGACGTCCGAAACTATCAAGGGACTGGATAACCCGCGACTGGATGCGCTGATCGGCAGCCAGGCAGAGGAACTGCGCGTGGACATTGAACTGGTGCGCGGCGCCTCCAACACCTTTGACGCTGGGCATTACTTGTCCGGCAAACAAACGCCGGTGTTCTTCGGCTCCGCTGTCAACAACTTCGGCGTGCAATCTTTATTGGACGCAGTCGTCGAGCTATCCCCTGCCCCGCTGGCACGCAATACCGCCTCGCGCAGCGTGGTGCCGGATGAAGCCAAATTCTCGGGCTTCGTGTTCAAGATCCAAGCCAATATGGATCCGAAGCACCGCGACCGTATCGCGTTCCTGCGGGTCTGCTCCGGCCGTTTCGAGCGCGGCATGAAAATCAAGCAGGTGTCGTCTGCCAAATTCCTGGCGGTCAACAATGCCATCACCTTCATGGCGCAAGACCGCAACACTACGGACGAAGCCTACGCCGGCGACATCATCGGCATACCGAATCACGGGACGGTCAAACTGGGCGATACGTTTACCGAGGGCGAAGACCTGAAATTCACCGGCATTCCCTCCTTCGCACCGGAATTCTTCCGCCGCGCTCGCCTGAAAAACCCACTGAAGATGAAGCAGCTGCAGAAAGGCTTGCTGCAGCTGGCAGAAGAAGGCGCTTCGCAGCTGTTCCGCCCGCTGCTCAGCAATGACATGATCCTGGGTGCGGTCGGTACTTTGCAGTTCGACGTGGTAGCCCACAGGCTGGAATTCGAATACGGCGTGGACATCGCGTTCGAGAATTACGACTGTTCCACGGCCCGCTGGCTGCGCGGGTCGGATGCCGACCTGAAAGCCATCTCGGATAAATACGGCTTTAACGTGGCACTGGATGGCGCCAACGAGTACGTCTACCTAGCGCCCAATCGCGTCAACCTGGCGATGGCACAGGAGCGGTATCCCGATATCCAGTTCCTGGAAACGCGCGAAATCTTCTAGGTATTTAACATGGTTCCACCTTCCTGTAGTGAGTAAATGAGTCGATGACATGAGCTTCTCTTTTACTGAAACGCAGGAGGGTTTGCTTTACGAAGAACAAGGCAGCAACGTCGCCTTGCGCATCTCTGCTGCTATCGCCGGGGCAATTGCCTTGCTTTCATCGCTGATGTTTTTCGAGATCGTCAGGCAGATGGGCGCATTGGACACGCCAGCAAAACTGGGCGGCCTGCTAGCTTCGGTGATCGGTATCCTGGCATTCTGGGCTTTCGGCGCTTACTGCTTCAAGATCGCTTTCTTCATCCCGATGCAGGCTGTACGTTTCCACCGCGCCGGCCGCTATCTCATTTATGTGCGCCGCGCCCCACTGAAAACTCGCGAAACGCGCCATGACTTCAGCGAAATCACCAGTGTCGACATCGTCTCGCAAATTGATGAAGACCGCACCGAGACATTCACGATTGCCCTGACATTGAACAATAACCAAACGATTGAAATGGGCCTATACCAAAGCCGCGAGCCTGCCGCAGTCTGGCGGGACAAGCTACTTCAAATGGTGGAAAAAGCCTGCCCACAGCAAGCTGTTTTAAAAGCGCTTCATACTCACGCAATAATCCAGGATTAGTGTTGATGATCACAACAATAACAATCCATTGCCGTGATCTATCAAAAAACGCCCGCAGGGCTAGCCGAGATATCCGCCGCGCAAAAAACGCTTAATTTCCGCCACCGCCAGGTATTGATCATGGTAGACGGTAAGCGCGATGTCGACAGCCTTATCCAGCTACTGCGCCAGCCTGCCCTGGAACAGACCCTGGATGAATTGCAACACCTGGGCTATATCGCTGATATAGCGATGCCATCGGGCATCTCTGCAAGATTTCCCTTAGCAGCTATCGAGCTGACTTCACAACCGAAACAGGACAAGCTCAGCGACATCCAGATAAGCGAGATCAGGGCAATCCTGATAGCTAGCACCGAGCAATACTTAGGGATCATGGGTCGCGGCCTGAAAGTGAAGATCGATGCTGCGGCGGATGACAGCCAGATCACCACCTGTGCATCAGAATGGCATATGGCCATGCGGGAATCGA
>JAZKEL010000002.1:0-5133 GCA_040387075.1 Pseudomonadota bacterium | reverse complement strand
TCAGCATAGGCGTGGCGGATTCTGTATTGAATGGGCTGGAGTTTGACAATCTACTCAACGCGGCCGATTTGGCCTTGTATCGTGCCAAGGAGGAGGGGCGCAATCTGGTCGTTGCTTATTCCAGCATGGCCAGGACCGAACAAGCATCGGGCTAACAATCTGTGGTGCTTTAGTCGGTACGGTTGCATCCCTGTATCTGCGATACAGGGTAATTCTATGGCAATATCTCCACCTGTATATCTCTAGTCGCACTACGTCCCTTGTCATCCACCACCGTCAAGCTGTGCCAGCCGGAAGTAGCCGGGCGCCAAGCTTTACCGCCACTGTTGCTGGCGACGTTGCCCAGGTAGTCTTTATTCGAAAACCAATACAGTAAACGCGCATCGCCGCCGGCGGTGGCCTGCAGGGCGATGGTTTCCTCCGGTCGCGAGAGCCGCAGGGTATAGCTCACCGAGGTCAGCGGCGAAGTGATATGCGGTGTATCACCTTCCACGGCTTGGCCGTCGTTGCCGCAATGCGCAGTGGGCGGCGCACGTCGCGGCATGCCGGCCTCGCGGAACAGGCGCATCATGTCGGACGGCCAGAATTCGAATATCTCCTGGTGCGTGCCGGCATCGTATGGCGGGCAGGCGGCCTTGCCGGTCAGGTTATTAATCATGACTGGCCGATGCAGCGTGCTGACCTTGATCGGCGATTTGCCGGGGATGAACCAGGTGGATTCCAGCTGCGGGCACCATGCATTCGGCAGGTCGCCGCTGGCGGCGCATACGCTGACATGCTTCAGGCTGCGCGGCGGCAGGCGCACCGGCTCGCGTTCTGCCGGCATGGTGATGGGCAGCGCATCGGCAATACGGAAGAACAGCGGCGCGGCCGCTTCTATGCCGACGAACGCTGGGTTGGAAGCTCCGTCGAAATTGCCTATCCATACCGCCAGCACGTACGGTCCCGTCACGCCGACGGTCCATGCATCGCGGAATCCCCACGACGTACCGGTCTTCCACATGGTAGTCCAGCTACGGCCATTGGCTACGGGGATGCCATCCGGTCGCGGGTTGGCGGCCAGCATGTCGAGCACGAGGTAGCTCGCTTCCGGACTGAGCAACTGCATGCCGGGCTGGCTCCTGGCTGTGTCGCCAGCGGCCAGGTAGTGCAGGGGCTTGAGTTGCCCCCGGTTGGCCAGCATGGTGTACAGCGTCGCCAACTCCTCCATCGTCACCTCGCCGCCGCCTAGCACCAGCGCCAGGCCGTAGTGGTCTTCCGATTTCAGTCTGGAAACACCCGCGTTCTTCATGAAATCGTACAGCGTGGGCTGCTTGAGCCTGCTGGCAAGATAGACCGCCGGGATATTGCGGCTGCGGATCAATGCATCGCGAGCCGCGACCGGCCCGACGAATCGCCCGTCGAAATTCTCGGGCTGGAACGGGCCGAATGCGGTGGGGGCGTCCTTGAGGATGGACAATGGGTGGATCAGGCCCTGGTCCAGCGCCATGCCGTAGATGAAGGGTTTGAGCGTGGAGCCGGGCGAACGCTTGCCCTGCGAGCCGTTTACCTGGCCGTCGATCAAGGTATTGCCGAAATCGGCCGAGCCCTGCAGCGCCACTACGTTCTGGTTGCGGGTATCCACCAGCATGGCGACGGCATTCCGTATGCCGCGCACGCCATTCTGCGCCACGTATTGCCTGACTTGCCTTTGTAATAGGGCCTGCAGGCGTGGCTGAAGTGACGAATGAATTTGCGTGGCGCCAGGGTTATCCGCTAGCACCTGGTCGACGAAATGCGGTGCCGCGAACGGCAGCTGGCCCAAGCTGCGTAAAGGCACGGCCACATGGGCCAGCTGCGTATCGACCTTGCTGCCCTGGCCAGCCTGCCAGCGCCTGAATAAGCGCGATCTTGCTTCATCCAGCGATCCGGTCTGGCTGGCCCGGTGTTTGGGGCGTTGCGGAATGACGGCCAGGGTCAGAGCTTCCGGCAGGGTAAGCTTATCCGGTGTCTTGCCGAAGTAGATCAGGCTGGCTGCGCCCACGCCCTGGATATTGCGGCCATACGGCGCCAGGTTCAAATACGCCTCAAGGATGTCGTGCTTGCTGTAGCGGGCTTCCAGCCATATTGCCAGCGCAGCCTGCCTGAACTTGCCGCCCGGCGAACGGGTGTTCAGCCCGTACGCCAGCCGTGCCAGCTGCATGGTCAATGTCGAACCGCCCTGGCGATTGCCGCCGGAATAGGTCTGCCACGCCCCGCGCAGCAAGGCCAGCGGATTGATGCCGGCATGCCAGTAAAACCATTGGTCCTCCTGCAATTTGACGGCATCGACCAGCGTGGGCGAAATATCCTTAAGCGGCACCCACAGGCGGTATTGCTGATCCGCGGCCAGTGTCAGCCTGAGCAGCGAACCATCTGCCGCCAATACGGCGGTGGAGGAGGGCGCGTAGGAGGACAGCGGTGGATGCGGCCAGAGGCGGATTAGGCTTAATACTATAAATGCTAAGCCTAACCCGGCTAGAAACTTTTTCGGCATTTCAAGGCTTCAAAATCTCCAGCTTGCCGCCAGTCCCGCGTCCCTGCAGCTTGCGGTCGTACATGCCTTCCGCGAACGGTGCCGGTATCTGGAATGTGCCAGCATTGGTGGCGCGCACGCGGTAGACGAAGCTGCCGACATTACGTCCCAGCGAGCCGTATAGCACTACGCGGTCTTCACGGATGTCGGCGTACTCGGGTTGCCATGTGGTGTAATTGGCTTCGCCCAGGGGCGCTTGCCAACTTGGGACATTGGCAGCCTCGCCTTCACCTTCGCTGTAGCCTTCTTCGCCCTCGCCGTACTGCGGCGTTTCTGCGGGTGCGCTTTCGGCACGGGCATTAAGCACCGGTTCGATACCGCCGGGCAGGATATCGACGATGGCGATCTGCGAGGCGTTGTCCCTGTCCGTGCTGCGGAAGTTGAGTTTGACCAGGAATTCCTCGCCTACTTTGGCACTTGTCATGGGTTTGCCTTCCAGCGTGGTGAATTCACGCGAGATTTCCAGGCCGTCCGACTTGGCGCCGGCTGGCGCTGTTTTATCAAAGCCGTTTTCCGACAACAAATAGAACACAGGCAGGGGGCTTTGCTTGCCGTATTGCAGTTTGGCCGCATTGATCGAGACATTGCCCGTCCTGACGAGGCCGCCGGTAAGCGGCAGCGTAGTGCTGGCGCCGCCTTTCGCCAGCTCGGCGATGGTCAGCTTGGCTGCATCGTTACCGCCTGCCTTGGCATAAGCGTCGAAGCCCATGATGAGGTAAGCCGCCGACAGCGAGTTGTAGCCGGTCTCTGAGACCGTTTCGCCCAGTTTGACCAATACTTTTTCCGGTATGGCTTTTACCCTGTCGGCAAAGTGACGTGAGGTCAGGTAGATCATCTGCGCGTCCTGCACCGTTGGGTCGAAGTAGGCGTCATCCCAACTGTATGCATCGTCACGGTTCCGTTTCTTGAGCGAGGCCCATTCCACCGGCTTGAGCAGTTTGTTGGCCAGGGCATCCTGCTGCATCAGCTTGTAGCTGGCGGCGAGATAGCCGGCCGTCAGGTCCTGCGGCCATTGCTTGCTGTAACGCTCATCCAGCTCTTTTTGCAGGGTGGCCAGCATGCCGCTAGTGACGATGCCCTGGCGCGTCAGCAAGTAGATGGCGTAAGCGCGGTTGCGCACGCCGGACAGGCCTTCGCTGCCGCCTACTGCATATTGCTGCAACCACTGGTTGGCACTGTTGAGCAAATCGGCAGGCACGGGCATGCCGCGCTCCCTGGCTTCCAGCAGGTAGTGCACCGCATAGATGGAGGCAAACGGCGAAACCTGCATATTGGCCGCCCACAAGCCAAAGCTGCCATCCTCGTTCTGGCGCTCGCGCAGGGTTTGCACCACTTTCTGGAAATCGCTGCGGGTGACGGCAGCATCCTGCTGGCTGTTGAGCATGAGGGCAGGGATTCCCTTGCTCACCAGTTGTTCGGTGCATGAGTACTGGTAATTGCCCAGGTAACTGCTCAGGCCCTGCGCCCACACCAGCGGCGTGGTGGAGATGCCCGCTTCCACCTTGCGTTTCTCTGCATACAGCGTGCGGCTGATATCCTGCGTCTTGCTGTCGCCGCTGAACTGGCCTGCGGTCAATAATGTCCTGAATGGCACGGCAGGGCGGATGCCGACGGTATCGGTGGCTTTGCCCTGTTTGTCGCCAGTCGTCGCCACAAACTTAAGGTCGGCGGATCCCAGTACGTCATTGGCGCGGATGCGGAACTCGGCCACCGCTTCCTGCTGTGGCGCGATATCCAGTGTCACTTTCGGTGCAGAGACCACGCTCAATGCCTTGCTTGGCGCCATGCTCAGGCTGACAGGCGCTTTGCTGTTCGTGCCCCGCAGGTTATTGAACACGCTGACGCTGACCAGGAACTCATCGCCCGGCGAAACGCTGACCGGCACGTTAGGCGACAGGATCAGGTCTCCGCGCGACTCCACGCCGCCATCGAACACACCGATGCGGCCGGGGGTGACCGCCACGGCGTAGATATGCAGTTTGCCGTTGAAGCTATCCGGTACCTGGTATTGCAAGGTCTTACCGGCAGGGCCTACGTCGATAATGCCCGACCAGAATGCCACCGGCGGCTGGCGTTTCTTCTTGAACGGGTTGAGGTGGCGACCCAGCACGGCATCGCCGTCACCGCCCGGCGCGGCAGCATTCAGCAGGCGCTGGAACTCCGGCAATATCAGGTCCAGTATCTGCGTGGTGCCTACTTGCAACGCACGTTTCTGGAAGAAGAAGCCGATGGGGTCGGGTTGCTTGTAGCGCGCGACCTGTAAAATCCCTTCATCCACAGCGAACACCACCACGCGTGCAGGCGATTGTGTGGAGACCTTCATGTCCAGCATTTGGCCGGGCTTGATGATGTCCGGGGTCACCACCTTGATGGGCTCGCGACGCGCATCCATATTGACTACGAAGGGCACGACGCCATAGGACAGCGGGCTCATGAATATCTCGTCCGAAGTCGGGTCACGCACGAACTGCACGGAGACGTAGCCGTTGCCCTCGAAATCCTTGGGCAGGGTGATCTTCTGCACCGAGCTGGTGGTGGAGGTCTTGAACCAGACATGCTGGTAGACCTTGTCGCGCTCG
>JAZKEL010000001.1:0-1754 GCA_040387075.1 Pseudomonadota bacterium | reverse complement strand
CTATACCCCCTCAGGAGCGGATCATGGCCGTCCAACAGAACAAAAAGTCACCTTCGAAACGCGGTATGCACCGCTCGCACAACGCACTGAACGTGCCAGGCATCGCTGTGGAATCCACCACCGGCGAAACCCACCTGCGTCACCATATCAGCCCCACCGGTTTCTACCGTGGCCGCAAGGTGCTGAAAACCAAATCTGAAGCTTAAGTCATCGCTTCAAGTACTGGCCCGCACTCATCCTGCGGGCCTTTCTTTTGTCCAAGCGCTAACTTTTTACTGGCACCGGTCTTTTGATGATCAGGATTGCTGTTGATGCCATGGGTGGGGATATTGGTCCGTCAGTGACCATTCCCGCCAGCCTGGCATTTCTTGAAGGTCACCCCGACGCCGCGGTGATCGTCGTCGGTCAGCCCGAAGTGCTTGCCGCACACCCTCATTACGCCGCTCTCCAGGCCAACCCGCGATGTCAGATTGTTGCAGCCAGCGAAGTGGTCACCATGGACGACCCGATCGAGATTGCCCTTCGCCGCAAGAAGAACTCCTCCATGCGCGTCGCTGTCAATCAGGTCAAGGACGGCGCAGCCCAGGCGGCGCTATCTGCCGGTAACACGGGCGCATTGATGGCTATCGCACGTTATGTGCTCAAAACCATGGATGGCATTGATCGGCCGGCCATTGCCACCCAATTGCCAAATGCCCTGGGTGGCGCCACCACCGTGCTGGATCTGGGTGCCAATGTTGATTGCACGGAAGATCATCTTTTGCAATTCGCCGTGATGGGTTCCGCACTGGTCGCCGCTATCACCAGCAACCCGACACCCCGGGTGGGTTTGCTTAATATTGGTGAAGAAGCCATAAAAGGCAGCGAAGTCATTAAAAAAGCAGGCGAGTTGTTGCGATCTGCTGGTAACTCCGGCGATCTGAATTTTTATGGAAATGTCGAAGGAAATGACATTTTCAAGGGTACGACCGATATCGTGGTCTGCGATGGGTTTGTCGGCAATGTGGCGCTGAAGGCCAGCGAAGGCCTTGCGAGCATGATTGGCGGCTTCATCAAAGCCGAGTTTTCACGCAACATCTTTACGAAAATTGCAGCCATCATCGCTTATCCGGTGTTAACTGCTTTTAAAAATCGCGTTGATCACCGGCGCTACAACGGCGCTGCGCTGCTGGGGCTGCAGGGTCTGGTGTTTAAGAGCCATGGTTCAGCTGACGCCTTTGCTTTTGAGAGGGCTCTCAATCGCGCTTATGATGCGGCTCGTAACAACCTGCTCGAACGGGTACGGGAGCGCATTGCAAGGGCGGCGCCTTTGCTGGTCGCAGCGAGGGCCCCGGTCGCAGACGACGTGTTGTCGCCAGGAGCCAGCCCTATGCCCGAACTGGTTGCTTCCACCTTGACGCACTGACATCCAGAAAAATTAATGTCCCCATACTCACGCATTACCGGCACCGGAAGTTACCTGCCACCAAGGCGCCTGAGCAACGCAGACCTCGCCGCCGAACTGGCTGCCAAGGGCGTCGAAACCTCTGATGAGTGGATCGTCGAGCGCACCGGCATTCACGCCCGCCACTTTGCGGCGCCCGATGTTTGCAGCAGTGATCTAGGCGTCGAGGCGGCCAAACGCGCCATTGAAGCCGCAGGACTTCAGCCTTCGGACATCGACCTCATCATTGTTGCCACCTCCACACCGGACATGGTGTTTCCGTCGGCCGCCTGTATTTAGCAGAACAAGCTGGGCATTGCCGGCTGCCCCG